>DQIO01000135.1 GCA_020793555.1 Methanosarcinaceae archaeon
TCGGTTTTGGTGTTTTTTGAAGAATAAACGGTTTATAGGGTGGCTGAATAGTTACGAATTTTTTATGATAAAATATCTACATGCACAGGGTTTAAGCATAAAGGCAATATCCGAAAAAACTGGTTTTGATCGGAAAACAGTACGTAAATATTTGAACACCACATCTTTACCTAAATCACAAAAACGAGCCAAAAAAGAAAGCAAGCTTGATGAATACAAAGAACACATAATCACAAAACTTCACGAAGAACCATACACTGCATCCCGCCTCTACCGAGAAATACGGGAAATGGGATTCACTGGAAAATACACCATCGTCAAGGACCTTGTTCGTGAAACAAGGCCAGAACCCAGAGTTCCTGCCGTACTCAGGTACGAAACAAAACCAGGAGTTCAATCTCAAGTAGACTGGTCCGAATTTGGCAGAATTGAAATTGACGGGAAAACAAAGAAACTGTATTGCTTCAACATGATTCTCAGTTACTCAAGAATCAGATACATCGAATTCACATTAAGCATTGATGCCACCACTCTCATAAAGTGTCATCTGAATGCGTTTCGATATTTCGGTGGCTGTACCGATGAAATACTCTACGATAACATGAAACAAGTAGTGATACACAGAACACTAAAATCCCCTGACTCAACATGGAACAGCAAATTCGAGGATTTTTACATGTACTGTGGTTTCATACCACGGTTGTGCCGTCCATATCGTCCCCAAACCAAAGGTAAAATCGAAAACACAATCGCATATGTCAGAAGAGACTTCTTTCTTGGCAGGGATTTTAGCTCGCTTGCAGACCTGAATAACCAGGCAATAACATGGTTAAAGCGAGTCAATTCAAGCGTGCATGGCACCACTCACGAGATTCCAATTGACCGCCACAAGTTGGAAGAACTAAAACCAATAGATGCAATCCCCGAATATTTCACAATCCGCGAGGAAACAAGGAAGATATCCAGAGATTGCTATATCTCATATCTGGGAAACAAGTATTCCGTACCGTACCACCTTGCCGGCAGAGAAGCAACACTTCAGGTATTAGACAATAAGTTCCGAGTTGTTGTAAATGGTAATCAGGTTTGTGAGCATGAGTTGTTAGCCGGAAGTGACAGAGTTTCAAGGAACAAAGATCACTTTAAGGGTTTATTGAAAGATATTTTGAAGGAGAATATCGGTGCAATGAACAAAACAAAATCAACGCTAAAATTCTCAGAACCCAAAGTGCAGGAGCGTCCTCTGTCAGTCTATGAGGATTTGATGGAGGAATAAACAATGAGCAATTTGACCTATGAGCGGCTGCATGCAAATCTGCAATATTTGAAGCTGGATACGATAGAGAGTACTGTGGATAATTATCTTGAGATTGCTACAAAGGACGGGAAAACAGTTATGGAGGTGCTTGATTATCTCATTGACCAGGAAAGGCTAATAAAGGAAAATACTGCACGGGAGAGGAAAATGAGGCTTGCAATGTTTCCTGTCCAAAAGAGAGTTGAGGATTTTGATTTTGATTTTCAACCTTCGATCGATAAAACAGTTATTTTAGATCTTGCTTCTTTGAGATTTGTTCATAATACGGAAAATGTGGTCTTAATGGGGCCACCGGGTGTGGGAAAGTCTCATCTTGCAATTGGTATGGGGATTGAGGCTGTGAATGCAGGATTTAAGGTTTATTTTGTTAATGCAGGTGCCCTTGTTGAGGGATTGAAAAATGCAAATCTGAATGGGATACTGGAAAAGAAACTGAAGGCTTTGGCAAAATATGATGTGCTGATCATTGATGAGATGGGATATTTACCGTTTGATCGAGAGGGAGCTCATTGTTTCTTCCAGCTGGTTTCAAGAAGGTATGAGAGAAGTTCAATGATCTTTACTTCCAATAAGTCGTATGGGGAGTGGGGGGAGATATTCCATGATCATGTTATTGCTGCAGCGATTTTGGATAGAATATTGCATCATTGTACGACTATCAATATTAAGGGCGAAAGTTACAGGCTGAAGGAACGTAAGAAGCATGGGTTGATAAATATGGAGAAGTGATTGATTATTTTGGAAATTGTGGAGGAAACGCGAAGGATAATTATATATATTGGTGGGGAATTTTAAACCGCCATAAGTGGGGATTTTTACACCGCCGTTGACACTGGACAATGCAAGGTATAACTATGCGAAAGTTACAAGAGATTTTGCAGAAGAAAATAGCATCTTGCTACTGTTTTTGCCACCTTATGCACCAAACCTCAATCTTATTGAAAGATTATGGAAATTTACAAAGAAGCATCTGGTAAATAACACCTATCACGAAGATTACACTCAATTTGTCAATGCAACTGACAGTTTCTTTAACAATTTGAGTAACTATCAACAAGAGTTATCCAGTCTTTTTACACAAAAGTTCCAAATTATACATACGGAGTAGTATAACATAGATTGATCCACATAACATCTTGACAAACATAGAAATGTACCTAGTGTCACGTCAATAGCATAATGTCGTAATATATATTAGATATAACCTTCATAATCAATCTATGAGGATTGAATATGAAGAAATACATCGTGACACTAACCAAAGCTGAGCGCGAAACTCTTATCGCACTCACTTCCAAAGGCAAACATAAATCTCAGAAAATTCTCAACGCTCTGATTCTACTTGGGTGTGATGAGGGTGAACATCAGACGAAACGTTCGACCAATGACGAAATTTCCCGCATCCTGAATATTAGTATGAGAAAGATCGATCGTGTGAAGGAGCGTTTTGTCATGGAAAGTATTGAGGTTGCCCTAAACGGAAGAAAAAAGAACCGTATCTATGATAAAAAAACTGACGGCGATTTTGAAGATCATTTGGTTGCAATTAGTTGCAGTGAACCACCCGAAGGTTTTGCGAGATGGTCATTGAGATTGTTAGCCGACAAGGTTGTCGAGCTTAATTATATTGATAGCATTTCCCATGAATCTATACGTCGTATTCTAAAAAAAACGAAATCAAACCTTGGCGACAAAAAGGTTGGATAATTCCACCAGCGCAAAATGGTAATTTTGTTGCAAATATGGAAATGGTGTTGGATGTGTACAAACGTCCCTTTGATCCACTACATCCAGTTATATGTATGGATGAATCCCCAAAGCAGCTAATTGCAGAGACAAGAATTCCAATACCTGCTTCGCCGGGGCAACCAACTAAACATGATTATGAATACAGACGTTGCGGAATGTGCAATGTTTTCATTGCTTGTGAGCCGTTGACATAAAGCGCATGGTGAAGATTACCGAAAGTAAAACCAAACCGGATTGGGCTTTTTTTCTGGAAGATATCGCAAATCAAAACGAAGGAGTAAAAAAATGACGCTGGTGATGGATAATTTGAACACACACGTTCCAGGATCGCTCTATGAAACATTTCAACCAGATAAAGCAAAGGCAATATTGAATCGATTCGAGTTTGTGTACACCCAAAAGCATGGCAGTTGGTTAAACATGGCTGAGATTGAGTTGAATGTGCTTACGAGGCAGTGTTTAAACAGAAGAATAGATGACATCGAGTTTGTCAGGAAAGAGGTGATGGCATGGGCAGAATCCAGAAACAACAAAAATGCGAAAGTTAATTGGCAATTCACAACTGAGGATGCTCGGATAAAATTATCTCGGCTTTATCCGACATTAGAGAGTTGACCTGACACTAGGCCATTTTCACCTTTCAACCTGATAAATTCGGTGAAACTTAAGATCGGGAGCTGGTAGGGGAATATCCTACCGCCAAGGGGTCCTTCTGCTTTTGTTTTCAGGAAAAGTTTTGAATATGCTCTTTTCAAACTTATGCATAATATTTACCTATATGTATGTATCATTCCAAATCATTTATCTCAAAATTTAGAAAACCACAATCTTACGACATCATTTTCTGTTTGTGAAAAAAATTGTTTTCAAATATACCTGCGGAAAGTGCGTAAATCTGAGTGTTCGGTTTTTTGAGGTTATTCATATCCAAATTTTTAAAAAATGCAAACGAAGCGTTCACCCACTCGAAAACCTTTATCACCGAATCTTAAGCCCAGCGCCTTTGCCCTTTTTGCCCCCCCTCGCGCCTATTGTATGACTCATCATGCGCTGTCCGGGATTTAGAATTGAGCAGGACACCACATAATTTAGTGTAAGTATCGAACTATAAATACTTAAAGATTAAAAGCGAATCACATTAACATGAAACTCAACATTTTATGTGAAATTGGGATTCACAAATTGAAAAACGCAGGCATCATATCATATTTTTCATCAAGTGTAATGGAAAAATATAATGTATGTACCATAGGTGGGAAAAGAAAAATTATAACAGTATCGATGTAATTTCATAAATAACTCTATTATTTTATAAGGTGTGTAAATTGGTTTTGACAGGTGATATATCAGTCTCTCTTATTTTATTGTCTGTGCTGGCAGGATATTTACTTGGTGTATTTTCAGGACTTGTTCCTGGAATCCACACTAACAACTTTGCCCTGATA
>DQIO01000134.1 GCA_020793555.1 Methanosarcinaceae archaeon
GTTTCGATTCGTATAGATTTGAATTTTACACTAAAAATATCAGCTATACAAATACCAATCTTTTATATATTGATTATAAGTTGGTTGGTGAAAATGTTAGATGATAGAAATCATCGATACTTTTAACTGTTAACCACTATGGACATGTACAAATCCGTTGCTGAAAAAACAACTGTAAAATGGTTACATGTATTCATGTTTGGTTGGTGATGGCGAGATACGCTACTTTGCGGCGGTTTGTGTTGAGTTATTATTCAATTGCCAGATGAGTTTAGTTCCTGTTTTTCGAGGTTAATTTCGGTACGCTGAAAAACGATATCCGTTCAATCGATATGCTTTAATATATCTATGTACTTTTAAGTGCTGCATTGCCCGGGTAGCCTAGTTGGTTGGGGCGCCAGACTCATAGGGAAAATTTAACCGTGCGTCCAAATCTCCTGAGAAATCTGGAGGTCGCGTGTTCGAGTCACGCTCCGGGCATATTGCTCTTATTTTTTTGTTTTATTCCTTTGTTGCTTTATTTTTGATGACACAATAGAAAAATCCGATTATTCCAATGACTGTATTAAGATGCAGATGCAACCATAAATCTGTATCAAACAATGTCAAACTTGGGGTGTATGATTTTTATGCGGGTGGGCACGTACATTAAGTGTTCCTGTACAAAAAAAGAGTCACTCTGACATCAATCACTGCCTACAAACAGCGCGTTCGGCAGATTCGATGCACATGCTTTCCTTTCCATCCATGAAAATACGAACCACGCCACCGGATTCGGAAACTGTTACTGCTATCGCTACGGTGTCCCTTGTAATTGCGGCGGCAGAGACATGGCGACCTCCAAGTCCTTTATCGATAACAATATCCTTTGCATCAACATCAAGATACCTGCCGGCAGAGTTGATAATGCCATCTTCCGATACAATAAAAACGCCGTCGAGTTGTGCAAACTCTTTAACAGATTCCCAATTCTGTCGGTTTAAAATATTCCTGTCTTTCTCCTCATGTCCGGCGTAAGGGTTTAACACCATCTGATGTGATCGTTTCATCACTTCATCTTCATCCGCAACAATAAATGCAGCGCCGACCTGTTTTCCCTCGCGTCCAGTTGAAGCAATATCAAAAGCAATCGTGAGCACTGTTCTCATGACTTCAGGAGGTACTCTTTCTTCGCAATCCTGCATTGTTTTCATCAGAGGATTATCGCCCAGATTATGTACTACAATTGCACTTGAATCCTTTATATCAACAATTCCAACAACAATACCTGATTTTAATTGTCCAAACATCTGCTCTATTGCTGCTGTATTTTCTATATGTTCGATCTTTGTGGCGGCTTCCCTTGCAATCTTGTCTGACAATTCTTTTGCTTTTTGTTCCTTGTCGATACCCGATGAGACCAAATTATCTATCACACTCTTTGACTTGACAGGCGCAAAATAAATAGGAATACTTGTAGTAATTCCCTTAAGCATCATATCTCCAGATACCATTATTGCACAAGCATCCACTTCTTCAGCTAAACGTACTGCTGATTTTACGACGATATCTGTGGTATTCATCTCATCCCCTCGAATGCTGAATTATTTGTACTATTACTAATTTAACAATAATTAATAATGTACAATTTTAGTTTCAAATTAATTTTCAAATTCAAATTCAAATATCCAATATATAATTGTACTCCATCATAAATATATATTTAGGTGCAGGCACTAATAAATTAAAAATGAAGACTACATTATAAAAGCATCCATAAAGGGGACAAAGTGTATGATACGAACTTTTATCGCAGTGGATTTTCCGCAGGATTACGTAGAAAAAATAGCTCAGATCCAATCAAAGTTAAAGAACTTTAATGTAAAACTCGTTGATCCGAAACTGGTTCATATCACTCTTAAATTCTTGGGGGATGTAAACGAGAACAAGATCAAACACATCACAGAGGCGTTAGACGGGATAACACTTCCATCATTTGATGCAAGTATATCGAACGTAGGTGTATTTCCAAAACCCCAATATGTCAAAGTGATTTGGCTTGGAGCAGAAGGCAACTTCGAACAATTGCATGATGATGTCGAGTCAGCACTAAAGCCTTTCAAGTTTAAAAAAGACAGGCGTGGTTATACTGCACACGCAACACTCGCCCGCGTAAAAAATATACCAAAAGAAAATAAGGTAGCTCTTTTTAATGTTCTCGATGAACTAAAGGATGTGAAGATCGGCATATTTCACGTGGATGTAATAAAACTTAAAAAAAGCACACTGACCCCGGAGGGTCCGATCTATGAGACCCTGCATGAAATAAGATTAAAGTAAGCAGGGAGAACAAAACGCGTTTTTAGTTCAATTATGACATTTTTAAAAAACAACAACCATCTATATCTCGTACTCATCAAACCCGCTTGAACGTATTATCTTCTTGTCATCTGTGATTATCAAGCATTCAACACCTTCGATTCTCTCGATCATATTTATCCCGCCGCTCTCACCCAGCACGAAAACAGCTGTCGCAAGAGCATCGGCATCCATCGCAGTATTTGCTATAACTGTGGCACTTATCAGTTCCTGTGATGAATAACCGGTCCTTGGGTCTGATATATGGGATACCTTTGCAGCATCACTGAAATAACGCTCATAATTGCCGCTTGTCGCAACAGCCATATCACTGATCGCCATGCATGTGACTACATCTATGCTCTTATCAGGGTTTTGCAGACCAATGTTCCACGGCGTGCCGACCTCATTGAGACCGATGAAACATCCATCCCCTCCAGCATTAACAAAACCGTTCGTTATGCCATCGTGTATGAGGGACTCAATTGCCTTATCCGCAGAATAGCCTTTTGCGATTCCACCAAGTACGACACTCATATTTGGTCGAAGTGATATACTGCCTTCCCCTATTGTTATGCCTGAATAATCCACAAGTTCCAATGTCTCATTGATCTCTTTTTGGGTTGGGGGCATGTATGTGCCACCCGGGCTATATTTGCTACTCCAAAGATCAAGTATTGGCTTGATCGTGACATCAAAGGCACCATCACTGATTCTTGAATAATATTTTGAACGCTCAAGTACGTATACAAAGTCCGGATCTGCACCATCCAGATGTCCCTGAGTGTTTAGGATGCTGAGTTGACTGTCATCCATATACGAACTCATGAGTCCTTCTACATGATATATCTCATCAAATGCCCGGTCTATGGATTCCAATGCATGTGTTTCATTGGTATCAAGGACTTCAATGGTAACAATTGTGTCCATTATGCTTCGGGATTTAGTAAATGATTTTGTATCACTTGTAAGTTCATATTCATCGGCTTCTTGATCCAAACATCCAGCTGATAATAAGAAGAACAGTGAAATTAATATCAATCCGATAATGGTAACAGTTTTTGTTCTCATGTATATGTAGGGATATTATTAACACACATTTCGTTTAACGTTCTGCAGACATACGAAGTGCGAGGCGTGGCACTATGTTCACTATTATTGGATGTCGCGTAAATTATTTTATAAATCTCCCATCATCATTTGACGTTGGAAGTTTATGCACATTGTTCTCAAGCCAGCCTATCTTATCAACCTCTTTTGTATCAAATTCGCAGACATATGGCTTAATATCCAAAAGTGGAGTACCATCAATCATATCCACATCTTGAATATGAAGTATGTTTCCTTCAATTTTAACAAGACGCACTATCGAAATACCGATTGAATTCGGCCTACTTGGAGCTCTTGTTGCAAAAACTCCACGCATTTTATCATCCATAAACGGTTTCACTTTTAATGATGGCTTCTTGGATAAGTGGAAGTGGAACATTAAAATGATGTGAGAAAATCCATCAACATCCTCCAATCCTTCAGCATATTCTGAAAATACCTCCACTTGCCCATCAACACCTTTAGCAGCTGTGGGTTGTATAGGTGTTCCTTTAGGTTTTTTAAATGGAGAATGAATAATACCTATTGGTTTATACTTTATCTCATCCATAATTTCATCACCTTTCTAACATCGATTTCTAATAACGTTTGCAGCTACCCGAAATTGTCGAAGGTAATTTAGGGTATCCGCTATTGTATGAAGTTGCATGGCGTTTCATTTAATTTTCTTTAATGTTTTCTTTAATGAATAGACTTTGCCTTCAAAACCATTCTTATATTTTTTGCAACTCGCTCATATACACAGTATTTTGTATTATTTCGATTCGTACGTATATAAGAATTTCGAATATTGCACATTTCAGAAAGAGGCGGTTACCAATCCATAAGTTCACAATTTAACATTAATTCTTTTCGACATCCACACTATATTTTTTGGTATTCATTCCCGATTTTAGAATTTATATAAGAATGAATTTTAAGAAGAGACGAATATTGGAATTAAATATGGATCGGGGTAGCTCATATGGACATATTTTTCGGAAATACTGAATGAGTAAAATTCGAAAGATATAAGTATTTGCGACCATTCACTGCTATAGAATTTAAAT
>DQIO01000133.1 GCA_020793555.1 Methanosarcinaceae archaeon
AAATTCAGGCGATTTGGTTGATTGTGTTTGTTTTTCCACTCGTAAAACGTTGCGACGAAAACACCATAAACCTTAAATCAATTAAAACAATTGTTTTAATTATGGTAACAACTATTACAATAAAGGATAACACAAAAGCACGATTGTCTGACTATAAATTCGGTAATTGGACATTTGACGATACTCTTAATATGCTTATGGATAAAGTGTCAATTGAAGACATAAGTGCAAAACATATACAAGAGCATTATCAACGACTTACTGATTTTAAAGGCATTTCAAAAGATGAATTTAAGTCACGAATTATGAATAAAATCTCACATGAGAATTGATATAGTTGTGTGAGATAATGATTTCATATGAAGTCCTAATCGACGAAAGAGTCGAAAAGGATCTAAGGAAAGTCCCAAACCACATCGTTGAAAAATTCATAAATTTGCTTAATGAGTTTGAAAATAATCCCATTCAGGCACGATCTGGGTTTGATGCCAAACAACTAAAAGGATTTTCAGGCTGCCTGTATAGATTGAGAATTGGAGATTATAGAGTTCTTTATTCCATAGATAACGATAATAGAGTTGTACGAATAACTAAAGTCGTGCACCGAAGCAGTGTGTACAAGTAAGATTATTCGGAAGTGCTAAATAATCAGAGATCACTTTAAAAAGCACACACATTTTACATGCAAACACAATCGGTGATCCCATGACCCCTAACAAACCAACCGACACCTTAAGTTTCAAACCAAACGAATTTGCTGTGGAACAGCCCATTGATATTGCCGGATCTGTGAGATGGTGATCATGCCTGCAAATATACCGCATGCGCTTGAGGCTAAAAAGCGGTTCAAGATGATGCTTATTATGGTGAAAGCGTAATCCACATTCATGAAAAAAATGCCCGATACTTATACAGGATACAAACTGCCTTTGAGGTGTGAAAAGTGTATACTAATTTATCGACACAAGAATTATTGGGAAAACTGGAGGAGTTGGGCGATCAAGTTCCAATTCAACTGAGTCTGCCTATCCATAGCTTCAAGCAACCCCGCAACTTCGCGCTTCTGATTTTGCTCTGTCAGGGAATAGCAGACCTGTATCGACTGTGTAACCTCCCCCCTTTTATAACCAAAAAGTCGCACTCATTCTTGCCATTGTAATAATAAACTTCACCATCCCCTCTGTATAATTTCAGGAATACCGTGTTCTCATAAAGTTTGCCTAAGTCTTCACTGAACTTGAAGCTCACAGTATTGCGCAGTCCCTGGTCGATGGCATAGGCCTTACGTGGATTTACTTCCTGTTCCTTGAGTGAATATGAAAATCTCTTCACGAAAAAGATCATATAAGCATCGTTGAGATGATTGGAATACCTCTCAACACTGTTCGGGCTTATTCCTGTAAAGTTTGCGATTTTCCGAAAAGATGCCGGAGCACCAACATTAGTCAAATAGTATTTTGCAAGACTTCGCAATTTATTAATTTTTGTAACCTTGTGTCGCTCAGCGATGTCAAGGATGATCACATCATTGAAATATTCACGCAGAATTAAGTGGTAAAATATTGGAGTTTATCGAGAATGTAGATATTTCCGTCAGTGTCTAATAAAACAAGATATATTTAAATAATCTAAAATCACTGTAACATCTATATGCAGTACTATATAAAAATTATCGGAGAGTTTTAATGACGGTTCCAAAAGAATATATTCCCCATGAGATCGAACCAAAATGGCAAAATGCATGGGACATGTCCATGTACCATTTCAACTGGGAGGACAACACTCGTCCCCAGTATATAATCGACACTCCACCACCGTATCCAACAGGCAATTTCCATATAGGGAATTCAATGAACTGGTGTTACATCGATTTCGTTGCACGATACAAACGAATGCGCGGCTTTAACGTCATGTTCCCACAAGGTTGGGATTGCCATGGTCTTCCCACTGAAGTAAAGGTCGAGGAAACTCACGGCATCACCAAAAACCAGGTTCCAAGAATGGAATTTAGGAAAATGTGCGAGGAACTCACAAAAACCAATATTGGGAAAATGCGCAAAACCATGATGAATCTCGGTTTTTCAATAGACTGGAGCAATGAGTTCATCACAATGGATCCTGCCTATTATGTAAAAACCCAGAAATCGTTTGTAAAGATGTTCGACATGGAACGCGTATACCAGGATGAACATCCTGTAAACTGGTGTCCAAGATGTGAAACCGCAATAGCTTTTGCAGAGGTTGAATATGATTCCAGGGAAACCCAATTGAATTTCCTGCATTTTGATAAACTCGAAATTGCAACAACAAGACCGGAACTGCTTGCAGCATGTGTTGCAGTAGCAATCAATCCTGATGATGAACGTTACAATGAGTCCATAGGTACAAATGTAAAGGTCCCACTGTTTGAGTATGAAGTTCCTGTTATCGGAGACAATGGAGTAGACTCATCATTTGGTACCGGAGTTGTTATGATATGCACCTTTGGTGACAAGCAGGATGTGCGCTGGTGGGTCGAGCATAACCTTCCGCTTAGAAAAGCCATCGACAAGATCGGTAATATGACCTCAATTGCCGGAAAATACGAGGGCATGACAATTGCGGAATGTAAAAAAGCAATCATTGAAGACCTTAAGAGTGAAGGACATCTCTACGACCAAAAACTACTCGAACAGAATGTAGGTATGTGCTGGAGATGTAAGACCGCTATTGAGATCCTGTCCGAGCGCCAGTGGTTTGCAAAGATAGATCGCGATGAGATACTAAATGCAGCTGATGAGATCGAATGGCTGCCTGAGTACATGAAGATCAGGCTCGTGAACTGGACTAAGACAATGGAATGGGATTGGTGTATCTCACGCCAGAGATTATTTGCGACTCCCATACCTGTCTGGTACTGCAAGGATTGCGGCAAGGTCATGGTTGCAAAAGAAGAATGGCTTCCGCTTGACCCGACGCAGGATAGTCCAAAAGACGCATGTGAATGCGGCTCTACCGATTTTATTCCTGAAAAGGATGTCCTTGACACATGGATGGATTCATCCATTACGGCATTGCATGTTTCAGGCTGGCTGACAGACCATGAACTACGGCTTCCTGCTCAACTTCGTCCGCAAGGACACGATATCATACGCACATGGTCATTTTATACGATACTTCGTTCAATGGCACTCACAGGTAAGCGACCGTGGGATTCCATACTTATCAATGGCATGGTTCTTGGTGAAGACGGTCACAAGATGAGTAAGTCACTTGGAAACATCATCTCGCCTGAAGAGGCTATTGATAAGTACAGTGCAGATGCGTTCAGGCAATGGGCTGCTGTTGGCGGCTCCACAGGGTCTGACGTCATGTTCAGATGGAAAGATGTAGTTTCAGCATCACGTTTTATCCAAAAGATATGGAGTATTTACAGGTTTTCTATGTCACATCTAAAGGATTATAACCCTGAGGATATGGATAAAGTATCAGTCAAAGATCTGCCAGTCATTGATAGATGGCTTCTCAGTAAGTTGACAAAGCTTGTAAAGTCTGTAACGTCTAGCATGGATTCCTATCAGTTTGATGAATCATTCAAATTGATCCGTGGGTTCACATGGGAAACGGTTGCAGATAATTATCTTGAGCTTGTAAAATCAAGATTATATGGTGATGACACAGACGCTCGCAGGGCGGCACAGTATACGCTTTATGTAGTAGTTGATACGATTACGCGTGTTCTTGCACCATTCACACCTTTCCTTGCAGAAGAGATGTATTCACGTATTGGCTCTGGAAGTGTTCATGTACAATCATGGCCGGATGTCAATGAATCAATAATTGATGAAAATGCTGAACGTGAAGGTGAGTTGATCAAGGATATTGTAGCCAGTGTTCGCAGCTATAAATCTGAAAATGGGGTGGCATTGAATGCTCCGCTAAATGAGATTGAGATATATGGTGAGATTGGCGATGTGACTGATATTAAGGGCGCAACCAATTCTTTGATAAAAGTAATTGCAGGAGAGCCTGATTTTGAACATCTGCCTGTGGGCGTTAAACCCAACATGGGTATCATAGGTCCAAAATTCAGGAAACAGGCAGGCGCGATAATCAAGATATTGACTGAGGAG
The DNA here is from genome assembly GCA_020793555.1 of Methanosarcinaceae archaeon. Taxonomy (GTDB): domain Archaea; phylum Halobacteriota; class Methanosarcinia; order Methanosarcinales; family Methanosarcinaceae; genus Methanovorans. The sequence continues at coordinate 4,113 of DQIO01000133.1, forward strand.
AATCCACAGAAGATAGCTAAGCAGGTTGCAAGCGGCAGTATTGTTATTACAGTCGATGGAGAGGATATTACGCTTGATCCTGAAGCTGTCAAGATCGAAAAAGAAGTGGTTTCAGCCGGGCGCGCAGTTGATGTTTTAGAGGTTGGCAATACGGTTGTTGTTATTGTAAGATAAGTTGTAACTATTCAGCTATGCATAAACGTTGTCGTTAGATTGAATGATTTCTAAATAGATAGTAGCACAACAATTGACTGGAAGTTAAGAAAACGTGGCATCAGTTCCCGCCGCAGGTGGCGGATTCCACTGCCACCAAACCCACAATCCAAAAATCCAAAAAT
>DQIO01000132.1 GCA_020793555.1 Methanosarcinaceae archaeon
ATCAAAACAAATTTTGCATATCCTCTCATAACCATTAACATTACCTTCCAGTATTTTTTAATCAAATAATTCTTACGATTTTGTACTCGCTAACGGTTCATATCCTTTTCTATTAACACGCTCAACAGAACCGCTTACCAATTCCACCATAACACCCTCATTCCCTCCAACAGCGTCCCCAATAACATTAAAACCATAAATACTGCGCACCGCTTCAATCATATCCGTCCGCACCGTAAACAACAACCCAAAATCGCCGCCGGTATAGAGCGCAAGTTCCAGCGCGCCGTCCGTACTTTTGGCAAACGTGCGCACCTCATTCTCGGTTGGCAACGCATCCTCATAGACCTTAAATCCGACCCCGCTTGCATCTGCAAGGTCATATAGTGACATCGCAATTCCATCGTTAGTGTATATCATCGAAGTAACCGCGCCCGATCCGGCAAGTCCTGCACTTCCTGACAGTGCGCGGAATCGTTTTCCAACAATCCAATTAAATATTGTATGTCCTCTCATGCTGCACCTCTTAATTTATTATTTAGATGACACCCTGTTTAACTAGATCGACTAGTTGTAGATAACCTTTTCGATAAATCGCCATGTTTGCACCTTCCATCCGCACGATCATAACACCCTCATCCCCTCCAACAACATCCCCAATCACACTAAGATCACAAACACCGCGCGCCGCCTCGACCCTATCCGAACGCACCGTGAACAACAACCCAAAATCGCCGCCGGTATAGAGTGCAAGTTCCAGCGCGCCGTTCACACTTCCGGCAAACGCACGAACCTCATCCGCAATCGGCAGCGCATTTTCATAAATCTTAAACCCAACCCCGCCTGCATCTGCAAGGTCATGCAGCGACAGCGCAAGTCCATCGCTCATATCCATCATCGAAGTGACCGCGCCCAATCCGGCAAGCCCCTGCGCCGCCTTCGTTTGTGGCATTGGCTCAAACAGCGCACGCAAGATCGAATCACTAACCTGCGCGCCAGTATCAAGCGCACGAAGTGCCGCGCCAGCCGAACCCACATATCCGGTCACGCAAACCTTATCCCCAACCTTCGCACCGCTTCTTGTCAGAAGTTCACTCTTTTTCACGCGCCCGATGGCAGTTCCCGTAATCGTCAACTCATCATGGGTATCGATATCGCCTCCAATAACCGTTGTACTGCATGCCTTTGCGCAATCAGCCATTCCGCGCGCGATCTCCTCAACAAACCCGACATCCGTATCCGCAGGAAAACCGAGCGCTGAAAGGATACCAACAGGACGCGCGCCCATGGACGCAACATCGCTCAGGTTCACAGCCGCAGCCATCCAGCCGATCTGCCACGGCGACATCTGCGGCGGGAAATCCGTAGTCCTATGGAGCATATCAGTCGTTACAACAAGGCAATCCTCATCCGAAATATCAATAACAGCGCAATCATCCGCGCCCGCACCGAGAATTATCTCAGGACTGCGCGCGGAATTGAATATCTTCGACAGGCGCGCGATTAAGGAGCGCTCGCCGATCGTAAATGCGGGGGTTGTTTTTGTCATATTTATGCTATGCTTTTGAATACTTCATATGGCACTATCTAAAAAACCAGTGATTTCAATAATTACCGCAGACACGGATTTCACGGATGAACACGGATCATGATGATGCATTACCACCATCTTAACCGAAAATCTGTGTAAATAGGTGTTCGTATATACCTCTTATTGCAAGAGCAACAAAAAAATGTATCTTGTAACCTACTTTAAAAGTAGGCCGTGAGGGATAACAAACATTGTGTTTGGGATCACGTTCCCGTGGATTAACCTGTTACCCTCCCATCCTTTTAAATACACGAATTAGTACGTTTTGGACATATAAATACTAATATGTACCACAGATAAATAGCGAACTTGTGTGAAAGGATAGAACAAGGGGGATGTTTCCTTCTCGGCCTTCAAACTTGAAATTGAGAATTAGGAGGTTGAATATGAACAATAATATCCACTTATATACTACTCCGCAAGTATAATTTAGAACTTATATGACAGCCACAGAGTACAAAGAGGGCACAGAGAAATGATTTGAGGCTGTGGAAAAGGTCACTCTGTGTCCTCTGTGCTCTCTGTGGCAAATAGTTACAAAAAGCAGATGCTTTTTAGTATACATCGGAATTCATGTGTCATCGCTTAAGAGTAATATTGTGATAGAACACGGATTGCACGGATGCGCGCGGATACGAAAATAAATCCGTGAAAATCCGCCTAATCCGTGTCATCTGTGTTCTATTTAAACTAAATTGGCTAATCATAAAAAATCATTGGTTCTTTGGAAAACGACACATGTCGAGCCAGTCAAACTCCTTAACCGATGACTAATGAAACAAACACTACAAAACTGTGAACAAATTTAAATCCGACATTGGAGATGACACTGATGCATTTTTTGGCATGGAGGCAACTGGAATCTATTCCTTCCCACTCTACTCTGCCATAAAGCGTGATGGACATCTTGTAAAACTGTACAATCCAATACAAACAAATGGTTATCGGAACATAAAGATTAGTAAGACCAAGACAGACTCGATAGATGCAGATATCATTGCCGATATGCTGCGTTATCAAGAACCGCCTGTCGCAACTGCAATTGATAATTTGAAGCTATATCAATTAAGGGAATTATGTAGAGTGCGTCAGCAAAATGTTGAGCAATCAATAGTTATTGTTACATTATATTCACACCCAATCCTATAATTTCGTTAGCAGTGAAGCTGAAGATACCCTTGGGTGTCCGGGAGCGGAACGTTTCAGCTCAGCGCGTAGCGTACGAATTGATAGATGGGGGAATTAATGCAGACATGTCTTTTCGGGCATCGGCGAGGGAGTGCCACTCCCTCGTAGGTGTGTTAACCAAAAGGTATAATGGTACGTTAATCTGTGTCTGAAAATAGAAAATTTATAAGGTTCTCTTTAACAGTTAGCAAACAACAGTAATGTATAAGTAGTTGAGAGTAAAGTATACTACTTATGTCTCAACGAAAGTTCGTCAACCGCAAAAACGAGTTGAAATTCCTTGAAACCCGATACAAAAGCAAGTCTTCTGAGTTTATAGTCATTTACGGCAGAAGGCGTGTTGGAAAAACTGAGTTGATGCTAAAATTTCTTGAAAATAAAAAGGGAATGTATTTTCTGGCATCGACAGAAGGAGACCGGCAGAACATTCAGGATTTTTCCAAAATTGTTGGCAGGACCATTGATGATGACAATTTCGGTAAAATCGAATTTTCCGGCTGGCATTCTTTGTTTGAAACATTGTTCAAGCACAGGTCATTCTACGAATTGATCAAGCATGAAAAATTTGTCATAATTATTGATGAATTCCCATTCCTGATACAAAACAACAAAGCAATACCATCCATTTTCCAAAAGATATGGGAACTTGTGATGAAGAATGAAAACATCATGCTCATGTTATCGGGGTCGGCTGTGAGTGTTATGGAATCCGAGGTTTTGGGGCACAAAAGTCCATTGTATGGAAGGCGAACAGGTCAATGGCAGGTTCAGCCACTTGATTTTAAACACACGAAGGATTTCTTACCATACTCCACTGAAGACCTTATCAATACCTGGTTTGTTGTTGGCGGAATTCCTGAGTACCTTTTAAAGTTTAATACAGACTTGACATTCTGGGAAAATGTGTTGAAGAATGTGATCACAAAAGGAACGTATCTTTCTGAGGAGGCTTATTTTCTTTTAAACGAAGAATTTAGGGAACCAAAGAACTATAAATTGATCTTTAAGGGCATTGCACTAGGGTACAACACTCTTGGAGAGATATGCAATTACACCGGTCTTGACAAGAGCATGGTGTCCAAGTATTTGAGCGTGCTATGTAGGATGCATATAGTAAGGGATGAGATGCCTGTGACGGCATCTTCAAAGTTCAAAAGGCGGTTGTATTTCATGGAAGAGCCGTACTTTAATTTCTGGTTTAGATACGTTTATCCGAATAGAATCGATCTGGAAGCCAATAGGAACAATGAAGTTCTTGGATTGATCAAAAATGACTTTTCAACATATTCCGGTCACATGTTTGAGATCCTTGTTACAGATCTGATTAAAAAAGGAAATATTCTTCAAAATTGTTCCTTCTCAAAGATTGGCAGATGGTGGCACAAGGATACAGAGATTGATATTGTTGGTTTGAATGAGGTCACAGGAGATATCCATTTTGTGGAATGTAAATGGAAGGACATGAGTGAGAGGGATGCACTCAAAGTTTTGAATAAATTGCAAGTCAAGTCCGATCTCGTGCAGTGGAACAATGATACCCGGAAAGAGCATTTTGTTCTTGTTGCGAAGAAGGTCGAAGGGAAAGAATCACTTTGTACGAAGGGATTTTTTGTTTTTGATATGGATGATCTGGTGACTTAGGT
>DQIO01000131.1 GCA_020793555.1 Methanosarcinaceae archaeon
CCCAATACTATTACACAACACATTAAATTCAAAAATTCGCAACCATCGCTTCAAGCTGTATCCTTGCATTTGAAGCATCCAGCATACGAAGGTCGGCTTCTGCAATCTTGTTGACGTACTTTGCAATATCAGCATCCGTTTCATTGGATGCAACCACAACGCCATGTAACTGCTCCAATATCTCGGAACCGGACATTCCATCCTCAATCAACAATTTATCTATGAGCTTTCTTGCTGCTATTATATCACCTGCAAGTGCAAATTCTAAAAGTCCGGTAACATCCCCGTGTGTTTCACCAAGGACTGTTTCATAGATCAATTGCTGTGTAATTTCACAATCTCCCGATTGCAGTGAAAGTGACGCAATTTGCATTGTTAGAAGTGCTTTAGCTAAATTGCCTTTGGAATGATATGCAATAGCATCTGATCCATCATCTGATATTGTCAGTCCTTCTTTAGCTGCTATCAATCTTGCATATTCAATGAGTTTGGCATCTGATAGATATGTGAAAAATAACTGCAATCCCCTTGAACGAAGAGGTGGGATCAATCTTGACGGTTGAGTGGTGGATAGGATAAACCTGCATGTAGCATTATATTTTTCCATTATCCGTCGCAATGCGTGTTGTGCATCTAAATTCAAGGACTCAGCATTGTCAATGAAGATCACCTTGTAATCTGCATCTATCGAACCCGTGCCTGCATATTCATTGATAACCTCCTTGAATATGGCAATTACGCTTTTGCGGATTTTCTTCGGGTCGTCAGTCCCAATGATGCGGATAAAACGTTTATCGCGAACAAGATATCGTTTGCCTTGATCGAAAAAATCAGATGCATTAAAATATGTGAAATTGCGCTCATATCCTTCGCCATATAGTTCAAACGCCAGTGCAAAAGCAACAGACGCTTTCCCTGAATTTACAGGTCCATGAAAAACAAGATGCGGAAGATTGTTGGATTGGACCAGTTGACGGATAGTAGTGACTGACTGTTCATTCCCTATGACATCATCAAGGGTATGCGGACGATATTTTACAGTCCATACGTCTTTTTCTGTATCCATTAATGCACCGTCATCTTGTACTCAATCTTGTATCAGGTTATGTACCGATCAATCGGTTTTTTGCAATAATTCCTTTATCACGATACCATACACAGGTCTTGCAATTAAGACACCTATAAACACACCAACGATAGTAGTGATAGCAAACCCTTTGAGATCACCGAATCCCATAACAACCAGAGGTGACATTGCGATCGTGGTTGTTGTCGCAGCAGCAAAGATTATTCCGAATGCTTTTGTTATCCTTTCAAGATATATCTTTGTTGACGGCAGTTTCCCCTCATAAAGAACCTCATCCGTGATAATCACAAGATGGTCAATACCTGTTCCTATGGCTGCAATAATTCCTGCAATACTTGGTAGATTAAGTTGCCAGCCAACGGCACCCGCAAATCCCAGTATCATGAAAACCTCACAGATGGAAGTGGCTACCATCGGCATCAGTATCTCTTTCTGATGATACCTGCGAAACACTACAAAAGCGACTGCAAGCAGCGATAAGAGTCCTGCTATTACAGATTGCGTCTTAAACTGCTTGCCCAGTGCTGCATCAACGTGTCCTGAACCTACAAGCTCTACATTGACAGGCAGCGCACCTGCTCGAAGGTGAATCTGTAATTGCTCAGCCTGAATCTTGCTTTCCTCATCTCCGCCTGTTGAAGATTCCCATGCATATATCGGTAATTCTTTTAGTCTCTCAGCTGCACTTGGGCTCAATGGGGCACTATATACCTCATTATCGTCAAGATACATGTCCAGCCAATGTGCCTCCGGATTATCGGTTGCACCTGTTTCTATAGCAATCCTCTGGAGTGCAAGTGCACCTGATTCTTTAAGCCTGAATGGTGTGTGCCATTGACCTTCATGGAATCCCGGTACTCCCACACTTTCAATATTATCACCATATAGAACATGTACGCTGTCATTACCAATTGTCTGCATACGAATCTCAAATTTACCCGGTTTTTCCACAATATCCTTTGCAGTCGCAAGATCGATGCCTGCGAAGTCAATTAGAATATAATCATCACCAACTGTACGAAGCGGTATTTCTTTCAAGCCAAGTGAATATGAATTCAATTTTTCACTCAGGATATCCTTTGTCATATCCCTTGTTTCTGTTGTAACACCTTCACGATATTTCAGTGTCCCGTCCGTATTCTCTACAATCGAACCGCCGACAGTTGCCATCAGATCTTGCAGTTCCTTCTCAGATACGGCAGTCCTGATCTCATATTCGGTGCCATCCACGTAACCGATAGGCACCACTTCGGTGTTCAGTGAATTCGATAAGAATGCAATGATAAGCGACTGTTTGGAAGAATATAATGTGACCTCGGTTCTATCATCCTTGCGACTAATCGTTGCCTGACCAAGCCCGAGCAGATCTATTTGTGATTGTGTAAAGTATTCGTCTGTTGTGAACGTAATATAGTTTTGTTCATTACTGTTTTCATCAGATGAAATGTTGACATCCGTAACTTCTATAGAGGTCCCGACTGTGGATTCAACCATTTGTTTAACAATCATCCCCGGGTCTGCATCGACCTGTGTAACGGCACCCTGAAGTTTGATCCGGAGCCATGAACCACCTTCAAGGTCAAGACCATAGTTGAGATTAGTGGTGAAACCTTCATCTGCAGTGTACCATGGATGAATTGCGAGAAGTGATGCGAGAAGTATCAGTATGAATATCCGGACACGTATGTTTTTGAAAATACTTTGATTTTCTTTATCCTTTACTTCATCTCCTCTCATGTTCTTCGCCTCCTTGGTGATGATCTCTCAACATGCCAGCGAAGAATTGCTGTGTTGAGCAGCCACGTATTCATCATATCTGCAACCAGTCCAAAGATCAGTACAATGGAGATATCTGAAAGCAGGGAAATCTGGGAAAGTGATGAAAATATCAAATATGAATAAGTGGATACAAGGTACATCACAACAAGTGCTGCAAGTGTGGTCGTTGTCATTGTGATACCTGTGTGCATTGCCCGCGATATCTTTTCCTCAACCGTGCCTCGCCTCTTTAGTATACGTGTTGTGAGCAGGATATCACTGTCAACCGAATAACCGATAAGCATCAGGAGTGCAGCAACTGTTCCAAGTGAGAGTTCGATACCTGCAATGTTCATGAATGCGGCTGCGATCGTCATGTCAGAAAATGCAGAGATAACAACTGCAAGTGAAGGCACAGCAGTTCTGAATATCAGGAACACAACTGCCGCCATTCCAATAAATGATAGTATTACAGCTTTTATTGCCTGTAGTTGAAGAACAGTGCCATATACTGCACCGATCTGATTTATTTCCACATTGGAATAACTGGCTGTTATGTCATCTTCAAGTGCTCGCTGCACCTCTTTATCCATTGGACCAAACTGCATGCTAACCCTATCTCCTGCCGATCTTGCATCGATTATTGGATATTCTGAATATTTGTCTTTAATGGACAATGTGGTTTCGCTTGTTGTGACAGAGATCATGGTACCGCCTTTAAAATCTATTCCAAGATTTACAGGTGCGCCTGTGCTTGCGAACGTAAGTGCCAATACCAATATCGATAATACAAAAACCGCAATTGGAATTGTTACCAATTGACGGTTATCGTGTTTTTTTACAAATGTATCTAAGTATTTTGTTAGACTGAATGACATGTTTTTGTGCTCCAATTCACACCTTGTGTCATATCGCCCGATTTCCGAAAGATATGATGTTTTCCTTTATGTGATTATCACTTCCACATACAATACACATATATATACCACTTACTGTTTATTGGATTTGATGACAGACAGACCATCTATAGATGATTATTTTCTCGAAATTGCATCCGTTGTTGCAAAACGCGCCACATGTCTGCGAAATACAGTAGGGGCTGTGATTGTCAGGGACAAACGCATTCTGTCAACGGGATACAACGGTGCCCCTCGGAATCTTGAACATTGTCTTGATATAGGTTGCATAAGGGAGCAGGAAAACATTGCATCCGGCACTCGCCATGAGATATGCAGAGCCGTGCATGCGGAACAGAACGCGATCATACAGGCTGCACTTCACGGAGTGGGTACGGAAGGCGCAACAATTTACTGCACACACCAACCCTGCATCTTGTGTACTAAGATGATAATAAACGCACATATCGAGAGAGTGGTATATACCATAGCATATCCTGATGCTGATTCCCTTAAGTTCTTCAAGGAAGCGGGTGTTGAAGTGGTGAATATTCCAAAAAAGGTGCAACCACAGAAAATATAAGTTTAGGTATGACCGGTACCACGTATTGTATAAATGTTTTTGAAACAGAATAATCTCTCTTGGTGGCTAAAAAGAGTAGACAGGTAAAACCGAC
>DQIO01000130.1 GCA_020793555.1 Methanosarcinaceae archaeon
TACACAGATTTGATGTTTATCAAATATCAAACACTTTGCACCACAAACCAAATAGTCTCTTATGATATCGATTCCGAACAAGCTTAAATCCGTGTAAATCTGTGAAATCCGTGTCTATGTAATTATCGATTTTGATAAATCATCTATTGAAATAACTGGTTTTTGAGATAGTGCCGCACTGGCTAAATAAATAAGATATTTTTAATGCCAGATCAATCCACCATCGGCAACACATTCCATCATTGTTAAGAAGATATTTACTAACGATTTAGTTTATTCATATTGATATATTATGGAACATGCCACCTGTGGCGATCGCATTGGTTTCGATTCGTATAAATCCGAATTTTGCACTCAGAATATTAGCTATACAAATACCATTTTTTTTAACACTAACAAAATTGAACGAATCCAAATTCTCATCTCGTTATTCATACCTCAATGCATCAACCGGTTTCAACTTGGAACCCTGATATGCAGGAATAGCTCCTGCGACCATACCAACCAACACAGAAATTGAAAGGGCGAATATGATAACATTCAATGAAACTATTGTTCCTCCACGGACGATTGTCATATCACCCAGCAAATAAGGCAGTGCTCCCGACAAAAGAATTCCAAGAACAACACCAATGATTCCGCCCACAAGTCCTATAAGTCCTGCATTAAACAGGAATATCGCTAATATGTCCCTGTTTCTTGCACCTATTGCTTTCATAATCCCTATTTCTTTTGTCTTTTCCAGAACAGATGTGAACATCGTATTCGTAATTCCTACCACTCCGACCAGAAGGGAAACAGCCGCAATAGCAGTTAAAAATAAACTAACAGAACCCATCATCTCAGATCTCATTTCCATAATTTGCACGTTAGAGGTCACGGTAAAATCCCTGTCAATTTCAGTGACATGCCTGGTGATCATTAATTTATACTCGATCTTTTCCACAACGGCATCAAGGTTCTCTTCATCCCTTATTTTCACAATAATAGAATCATAGATGTCTTTTTCTTTATTATCCATCACCTGGTATGCCATCTGGATCGGCATGATGATGGTAGTGCTCTGGTCATCCAATATTCCAACAATTCTAAAAGAACTACCTTCTATATTGATAACTTTGTTAATTCCAAGTGGTTGATCAAAATAATTATCTGCCAAACTTGCACCTATCACAATGACATTCTGATCAGCCGAATCAAGCATTCTGCCATCACGAATTTCGTTTGTAGTTATCTTTGACCATACCCTTTGATCAACCCCTGTGAGTGATACAGAACCGCTTTTATCACGATAAGACACATCTACATTTCCTCGAATTTGAGTATCGATCAGATCAATATCAGGTATTCCCTTCAGTACCTGAACATCACTTCTGTCAAGTACTGTTTCTTCTTCAGTAGCCTGAGAACTTGATGTCGGCGAATATCTAAAATGTTGATCTCCACTTCTTGAAAACCCCGGGGTGATTGTAAGAATATCCCCTCCTAACTCACTGATCTGCGCATTGAGCGACTGCTCCATGCCTTCCCCGATCGAAACAATTGCTATTACCGATGACACGCCAATGACAATACCGATAATGGTTAGCCAGCTCCGTAACTTGCTGTGAAGCATCATATTAAGTGCATGTTTTAGGCATTTACTCAGTTTCATTGGTATTTTCCAGTATTTTATAAATCTTCATCTTACACGGTTATTTTTCTTTTTGAAAAAAGTCCTTGATCTTAAATTGAGGGTCAACAAGTTTTCTCTGTTGATATTTTCGATAGAATACAACCCCAAGTATCAGGACTACAAATCCGACAATGTACAATGTACTATTTGAGATCCCGTCATCTTGCGGAATTCCCCTTTTACCGGTCACACCGGTTATATCTGAGCTAATACTCTGGGGACTTATACTCACAATTTTTTCAATAATCTTTCTTTCCCCTACCGTGTCGGTATAAGCGATTTGAATTTTGAGCCCATTAGATTCCTGCATATCAGGTCGTTGACCGATTGGTTCTTTGGAATCGTCTCCATCAACATTCTGATCTTGTGGAACAGACGTTTGTTCTGTTGACATCAAATTAAAACTTGCAATAGTATAATCGCCTTTATTGAGATTGCCGATTATCATAGAATTGGAACCACTGATTTGCCATCCACTCTGCCGGGGAACAACTACGGAAACAGAATTAGCCGGATTGCTTCCTATATTTGCCACGGTAAAAGATGTTCCGGTGAATGAACTTTCCGAAAATGTAACATCAAAATCCGTCCCTCCGCCTACATTTGTACCTGCAATTGTTGCGATCTCATTTTCTTCCCCCGTAATGAAATCTACATATGTCAGGTAAAGTTTGAGTTCATATAACCCCGGATTAGCATTTGGGTCAGCTAAAACCTGATACTCAAGTTCTACGCTATCGCCAATATCAATGTAATTGATGTACTTTGTATTGTCACTTCCAACCGGTAAAATTATCTTATCATCGTTTACCCAACTAAATATAAGGTCTTTTAATGGCGCATTTCCTACGTTATTTATTGTAAATTTTAAGCTGGTCTGCTTTCCGGGGACAAGACTTGTTTTATCAATTTGGATAATTTCAGCCATTATCTTGCCTTTTACATCAATTGTAACACTATCTTCTTTTGTAAATGATCCACCTTGTTCATAATATCGAATATTTAGATCATAACTACCGGCTGCTGCATTGTTATCAACTTTGATCTTGTAAGAGATAATTTTCATATTATCGTCTTTTTGGTATGCATTTATAGTACTGATCTTTCGTACAGCCGATTCGCCTTGAACTAATGTAAAAGGGTATTCAAGCTCAAGTTCAACAACCAGATCATTTACTGACTCACCACCAATATTTTCAATACCCAAATATATCTCAGCAATATCCCCTACAATTGCCGGATCGGGATCCTGATTTATCAGATCGATGAAAATAGCTTTCGAATCAGATAATGTTCCACTGGAAACTGGAGATGCCATTGCTATGAAACAAAAAACCAACAAAATAACACTTATTATTCTCATTTTAATTCACCTTGTTTTCTTTCGAATTATTTTTCAAAATTTCGTCATCGGATTTCGCAAATTAACACAAACGTCATCTATGCTCATCTTGTATTCTGATAATTTCCCCGTCTTTTAATTCAATAGTTGTATTGGCATATTTTGCAAGATTCAGATCGTGAGTGACCATTATGATCGTTTTACCTTCTTCTCGCCACAATTTTTCAAGCATTTTAAGTATGTTCTCCCCGGTTACACTATCAAGTGCGCCTGTTGGCTCATCCGCTAAAATAATTTCAGGGTCGGTTACAAGACACCGTGCAATTGAAACTCTTTGTTGTTGTCCTCCGGAAAGCTGGGATGGTAAATGATGCATTTTATCGGACAGTCCAACGAATTCAAGGATTTCTCTTGTTCTTTTAGAAGCAATACTGTCATCTTCCTCCTGGAATTCCAGTGGAAGCATGACATTTTCAAATGTAGTCATGGTTGGGATCAGGTTATATTGCTGGAAAATAAATCCAATTGTTTTTCCCCGAAATGTTGCCAGATCCGATTCACTTAACTGGCTTATATCCTTATCTTTTAAAAATATTCTGCCTTTTGATGGAACATCCAAACATCCGATCAGATTCATCATGGTGGATTTTCCACTACCAGATGCACCAATGATAGCAACAAAATCCCCTTTTTTGATTTTTACATCTATTCCTTTCAGTGCAGGAACTTCGACTTCCCCCATCTGGTAGATCTTCCATACATTTTCAAAATTAAGTAATGTATCATTAGATTCCAATTTAATTCCCTCTTATGCTTCTTTGTGCATCAATTGTAAAATTCTGCATCAGGCGGTCATAAACTGATTTCATGTTATAAAAATATGTTATCTGAGCATGCTACGTTTTTCTGCATTTATTTTATAAATTGCAATACCTGGAAATGTAGATATTTTCAACAGTCTTACCGGATTATAAAAAAAGGGAGGGGGAGTGGTGGTACAAAACCCCCAATTATAGTAAATTATTGATTAGATCTGTACTTGGGTATTTCTGTGCTGTCCACCTGCGCCACCATGTTTATTGCCGTTTCCATCACGTAGACCATTTCCTTTTCCAGCTCCATTGTTGGCACGGTTATCATTTTTACCGTCACCGTCTGCGTCAACGAAGTTATCACATGCACCATCATTGTCTGCATCAACAAAGTTTGGTCCTTGTCCCTGACATCCATAATTAACTGTGGTCGTATCAGGTGTACT
>DQIO01000129.1 GCA_020793555.1 Methanosarcinaceae archaeon
TATCCGGCGTGGAAGGCTGCGAATATGCGGCCGTTGGATGCGTTGCGGTATGAGTAACTAATATCGCATCTAAAATATATTTTTGATTTATTATATAGGATCTAATAATGGTTCTGTCCTTTGTTTCTTAGTGTTGGGTTGTGGACCAATACGATTTCATTTGGAAAGTATGTAGTCAATTTCGATGGAATATGACTTTGAACTGTTCGTTCTCCTTATCTTCAATAAAATCGACAGTTGTCCCTGCGTTTTTACATTCATGCATGATTCTTTGAATGCCTGTCCCGATCCCCCGGTAGGGTATGTCTTCAAGATCTTTAAGCATGGAAACTAATATTGGATTGCGCTCTATGTGGATTCCTAACTTTATAGATTCCACATTGATAGTATTGGGTAAAGCTCCTGGACTTATAATCTCGACACGGTTATCAAAAATAAATATTCGGATATTGCTGGAAATGAAATAATTGCGGTGTACTATTGCATTAACAAGAGCTTCCTCTAAGGCAATCTCTGGAATTTCAAGGATACCTGTTGTGTTAAAATGTTGATCTTTTTGTACCAATCGAAGATTGTTAATCAAAAACGATTTGCCAGCTTCAAATGTTTTAGCTATGTTGCCGCTGATGTCCCGGCTGTCTTCATATTCGCTCACAGCAGGGGAAATTCCAGGGAATCGAACTGCTTTTATAACAAACTGCGGCTTTTTTTCTTCCGGTTTTTTACCAAATGCAAGAAGACCAGCGAGAGTCAATTTTCCATCCGCCATCAATTTTAGATTAGACAGAATTTTCTCAAGCGGAATGTCCAGTTCTTCAAGTTTTTCGTGTACCCTATGTTCATAAAAAGACTTAAATAAATCAGTATCAAAATCACTTAAATTTGTATTATCAACTGGCATCTCATCAGCATAAAGGTGCCCTGAAGACTGGAGTAATCTCTGGATCTCCTCTCTTTTTGCTCGTCTTTTATCTGATCCCACTTTAACCCAGATGTCTTTGCCATTTGCCATGTAGAACTTGTTCGACCCCATGGGAACACTAATCACCATGACAATTTTATCCAGATATTTTATATTATGAGTAGTGACGTTGACCTGCGGATCTATCTTCTGGGAACATGTATTTGATACCCACTCATTTAATTTGTGAATCTCGTCTTTTTCAAGTCCGGTAATATCACCATCATCGGACACTCCCACTATTATGTCTCCTCCATTTGAATTACTAAAGGCACATATCTCAGCCGCTAATGCGTCTATACTCTCAAATCTCTCTTTAAATTGGGTCTGTGAATCTTCGCCCTTTTCGATGAGTTCTAAAAGTTCTAAAGTGTCCATTGATGATAAATCTCCTTACGCTTTGTAAAAGCTTCTTTTCCACCTTCCATAATATCTACTATCTTTTTCTGTATATGGAACCGATCTATACTTCCGGCTTCGGCTAATATTTTATCATCTTCATTTTTAAATATAATCACCTGTTCACAATCACCAAGAACCGGAATATTCGGATTATGCGTGGCAAAAATTATCTGACGTTCGCCTTTTAATTTAAGAACTTTTTTGATCAAACCTTCGTATACTGTTTGATTGTCAAGATCGTCTTCTGGTTGGTCCATGATTACAGGTGTATTTTCCTGTGATAAAAGAAGCAACAGCAAAGAAGAAGCCCTCTGCCCCAATGATAGTTTCTGAATAGGTTTGCTATCGTATTTGATTTCTATAAGATCTGGCACACAGTAGAGGCATAATATCTCTTCCTGCTCCAAAAATCGCTCTTTAAATTTCATCAATTCATTATCTGTAAAACCGATGTCCTGAAAAAGACTCATATTTTCTAAGGAATAAAATAGTTCGATGTTATCAGAGAAATTGTTGCTAAGCTTGTCAAGCTTTTCTCCTCGCAGTCCGGTTCCTCTAAACATTTCTTTCATAAATTCAGCATAACTTTTTTTATTCCCTTTATAATCGATTTCAATCTGTATGATTGTTTGTGATGCATTGATCTCTTCTTTTTTTAGTTCCCGCTCTGACCATTGTTCATGCCATAGACCTTGTAGTTCGGAATACAAACGTTGCTTTGTTTTTTCAAGTTCCAGTATAATCCGGTCATATTTCTCGATCTCGGAAATGGCTACCTGAACCTGTTCATGTTCCTTCACAAACCGTCCGAAATCATCAGGGGATACTTCAGGAATATTGATCTCCCTTTTGATCTTGGCAATTTCTTCTTCTACAATATCACGAGCTTCGGCAAACTTATCTTTCAATTTTTCAAGTTCAACGAATGTAACAGTACCTTCTTTTTCCATTTCATCAATTTGCCTGAGCCAGATATCTTTTAAAGTTAACAGTTGTTCTTCAAGTTCTGCAAATATATCCGGATTTTCTTTTGAAGAAATAGTAGATATGGGTGAAAATATATTTTCGATATTTACTCTGAATGAGGATATATCGTCTTTTGAGGTTTTGATGAAATCAGCAAGCCTTTCAAATACCACTTCATCTTTTTTGAAGTTGCCTTCTTTTTGTAGCTTATCTGCTATCTGCAATTTTTCAAAAACAGCGATTTTATCTTCTAAGGATGCTTTTTTAGCCTTATATTCATCAGCTTTCTTTATTTTTTCCGTCCGAACATGAATTTTTTTTATTATGTCTTTGAGATCGTCTTCTTTTTCCCGTATTTGCTCGTTTATAGTCTGCCTTTTTTCCCCTATGAACTGATCTATCAGCTCAATTTGTAGTTCAGGGTTCATAGAATGTTCCTGAATGTCCTTTTGCCCGTAATAAACAACAGGAAAAATAGCTGATGGATGTAGGTGGGGGATGTATTCGTTATCCCTATACACTTTTGCCTTTTCGCCCGTAATTCTTTCAATACGGTACTCCTGCCTAGGTGCTACAATTTCGAGAATGATTTTCCCACCGGACCCGATTGCGTATTCCATAAGGCTATTCTTATAATCGCCGTCTACTACGGCATCACGCTCTAGTACATACCGTATGGCTTCTATGAGTGCTGACTTTCCTGAACCGCGAATCCCTATTAGGTTGTTCATGTCAGGGTTCAGGCATATGTCAATCTCAGACATTGCTTTATTAGTTTTGACATGGAGTCTTTTGATGTAAGGATAATCTATCTGGGGGATTTTATCAATGATGCGCAGTTCAGGATTCATGAGTGAAAACTTAACGGCATCAAAACTATATTCACCAATTTTGAGATTGGAATATCTGATACCAACCTCTTCGATCTTTTTAGGGTCAGATGCTGAAATGAACGCCGGAATAAAACTGATTTCATCCTTTCCGGTTTCTGTTGCTACCTCTTTTACCCAGCTGTTCAGAAAAGTTGATCGTGCACTGTCTCCAGTATTCTGGCATGCTACTATCTTTCTTCTGAAATATCCATTTCTCAGGAAATCTTTTATTCTCCCGCCCTCGAATTCTTTAAAGAATCCATTGTTAGTACTTGCATGTGCAAGAATAATAAAATAATGGCACTTTAGCTCGTCCAGTTTTTCAATTGTGACATCGAGGTTTAAGTTACAACGAGCAGGATCTCCTCGACTATCAAAACGAGGATTGCTTCCGAATGCGAACGTCAAAAAGGTTTCGATCATTGATGTATTGTTGTCATCCTTTTCGCCATCTTCTGGTGCAAATATAATAAGGGTATGCATTCCCCGTTTCCCGTCATTTACAGAAAGTTCAACTCCGGGAAGCAGGAAGATATCTTCTTTTACGGCTATTGTGTTGAGCAACTGGAATTCATCGTGCTCAAACTTATTGTGATTTGTTATTGCCCCGATTTTAATGCCCTTTTCCTTCAATTCATGGACATATTTTTCTACAAAATCAGTCTCATCAAATATGGCGCATTTAAACTCTTTATCTGCTTTGGTGTGTAGATGCAAATCGGCTTTCATATATTTTGAACCGTCTGAAAAAATCGTATTTTCTCCCACATTTGAACTCATATTTATTCTACCATGTTATACTGCAATTAACATTTCTTATTTCAATTTCGGGATTTATATTATATATTTTACAAATGAATTATTGTGTCTCGGAGTATATCTATATTTGGTTATGTCCATCAAATTATTGGACAGGATATTTGAGACTATTTCCGAGCACATTGTTGAATCATAAAAGTTACCAAGAAAGCACCCTTCGGGTGCAAATTTATTGTAGCACAGCTAATCAATCACTACACCCCAATCAGTTATTTTGCCGTTGACTTCCATTGTTTTACTTGGTGGCC
>DQIO01000128.1 GCA_020793555.1 Methanosarcinaceae archaeon
AATGATAATGTGAAAAAATCTAAACCTGGCACCGTTTTTCCATAGATGGATGAAAAAAATCGATTGAGTCCATACGTCATCTTTCCGGCTTTTGTTACAACCGTTTCATCACCGGCTAGGATAAATGTGTCATCTGCATCCAAAAAACATTGGCGGATCAAGCACCAATGAATTTTTCCCCATGTGATCTTGGTATTGAAGAACCGTTGAATCGTGCGGTAACTACCACTGTCATCAGTCCAACGTGATATTCCAAGCATGGTTACTCGCCCTGTCATGGTTAACATGGCGGTTACGATTGTTTTCAAACGGTTCAATGTCGTTGTGTCTAAACAACTATTTAAACACGATAAAATAGCTAAAATGTCAAACATAAAGTCCCTCGTTAACATAACATATTTAAGTTATTTGTACAAAAAATAACACAGTGTTTGCTAAAAAATGCTTTTCTATTTAGAGATGTGATGGCGCATGCCTCAGTTTTACCATAATCCTCCAGATATGCATTTCAGAATGGTCAACACCAAATTGCTCTTTGATTATCTTGCGAACTTCTTTTAATTTCCAGTTATCTTTCGTTTTGAGTAGGTCCTTTAATATTTCAATCTCCTCTTCGCTGAGTTTTGGTTTTGGACCTCCGCTGAAGTGTGGAATAAGTCCGTCATACTCCGATTTATTCCATCGTTTGAGCCATTCATAAGCAGTCGGCAATGTGATCCCGATTTTTTCACTTGCTTCCTCTATAACATATCCTTGATAGAGAAAACGTATGAAATAGAGCCTTTTCAGTACGCGAAGTTCCTTTTCCTTTTCTTTGATCGTTTTTTCCAGATCGTTCAAACTTATTTTTTTGACGATGTGATATGTCCTATTCCGACCCATAAGGTACTGTATGTATCCATATATTAAAAAAGTTTGGTTATTAGATGGATAAATCACTGGATTTTGACAAAGTGCTGGAATGGCTATATCACAAAAACTATATTATATCCACAACAAATGTGGCGAAGGTATTGATTGATGTGGTTAACTATTTAGGGGTTAGAATCAATCATGTGACCAGAGAGAACATGAAGCAAGAAATTGAAGTAGTATGTCCTTCATGCTCGCCGAAAACACCGGTATTGCATGAGGTATTGAAGTCAAGTCAGAATCCTGTTGTAAAATGCAAGGAATGCGAACACGTACACCCAACAAAGATCGAGAACAAAAAGCCCGTCAATGTAAGGGTAGTCGTAAGTAAGGCGGATGAGTCATTTAAGCGAAGCATCCAACTTGATCCGGATCAGGTTGTGTATGAAGATGATGAATTAATTGTTGAAGACGAATCAGAGGATGAGGTTTATCCCATTATCGTGACATCCATCGAGTCGAATGAGAAACGTGTTAACGGTACAAAAGCCGGAGATATTGACACGATATGGGGCAGGAGCATTGATGAGGTTATTGTAAAAGTAGCGATCAAGAATGGCAGTAAAACCGAATCATTCAATAAACGAGTTCCCGGGGGATACGATTTTGTTGTTGGTGATGAGGATGATGTGCAAGGTAAAAAGTTTATAATAACCAACATCAAGATACGAAATGGTGAGTTCTGTTCAAGCAAAGGTGAAACTGTTGAGGCCAAGCACATAAAGCGGTTGTATGCAGAACCTGTTAAAGTAAGAGCATGGGGAGAGGGGAAATCTGCATGGAGTTTAGGGAGAAAAGCGCGAAACTGGTAAAGAACCTGAGATTTCAAGGGATTGGGGAGAAAGTACTTGATGCGATGTTGCGGGTTCCGCGGCATCTTTTTGTTCCCCCGAATGTTCGCGGGGAGGCTTATATCGATACTCCGCTTCCAATCCAATATGGCCAGACCATATCTGCACCGCACATGGTTGCTATAATGTGTGACCTTCTGGATTTGCAAGAGGGATTAAAGGTACTTGAGGTTGGTACAGGTTCGGGATACAATGCTGCTGTGATGGCAGAACTTGTCGGAAGCACGGGACATGTGTATTCCGTGGAACGCATAGCGCCGCTGGCCGAGTTTGCAAAAAAGAACCTTATGGATGTTGGATGTGCAAATGTCACCGTAATGCTTGAAGACGGGTCAGGCGGCGATTTTTCGCATTCACCCTATGATCGTATTTGTGTCACCTGCGCTGCACCTGATATTCCACAACCTCTTATCGATCAACTAAAACCCGAAGGGTTGATGGTCATACCTATGGGAGTCACTTTCCAGCAGTTGTATCTTGTGAGAAAAGATACAGACGGAACAGTCCATAAGGATATAAAAGGTGGGGTCGTGTTCGTGCCGCTCATTGGCAGGTATGGATTTAGTGATGGTTAAACACATTCATTGATCTTATTTGATAACATATTAATATCAGACGATATTCATTATCCATTATGTATGCCGATATAGATGCCACAGAGGTTAGTGTAAAAGGAGTGTACATAATCGATTCTACGGGAGGATCTGCACCTGCGGTTTTGCTTGAGGATGAAAACGGATTTTTGATGCCAATATACATAGGGCAGCCTGAAGCAATATCGATCAATTCGGTGTTGAAAAATGGGACTATGCCACGTCCGCTTGCACATGACCTTATAATATCAATATTGGCACGTCTTGATACGAGGATTGAAAGTGTGCTAATCGATGACAAGATCGATAAAATATATTATGCGCGCATCACACTTGAAAAAGACGGGGTACTCATGGATTTTGATGCACGTCCAAGTGATTGTATCGCACTTGCGTTGCGTGACGATGCACCGATAATGGTGACAAACAGTGTACTGACACGCGCTGTAGTAGACAAAGAGAAACTTCGTGGTGCAAAGACGATAAATGGATTTATGTAAGAAATTCAATCATGTTTTTCATATTTAAATTAACATTAACATTAACATTAACCTAAAAATTATAATTTATCTCGATCAGTGAAGTGACAAAATGCTCACAAAAAGAATCATACCATGTCTTGACGTAACGCTTGATGAATCCGGTGGAACGGTTGTAAAGGGTGTTGAATTTGTAGACTTGAAAAAAGCTGGTGATCCGGTGGAACTTGCCAAGCGCTATAACCTACAGGGCGCGGATGAACTGGTGTTTTTGGATATCACGGCATCCCATGAAGGGCGCGGTACAATGGTAGATGTTATCGAGCGTACTGCAAGTGAGGTGTTCATCCCCCTAACGGTCGGCGGCGGCATAAATTCTGTTGAAGATGTGCGCCAGATCCTGCGTGCCGGTGCGGACAAGGTTACTATCAATACGGCGGCTGTGAAGAATCCACAACTTATTAAGGAAACATCGGACATTTTCGGTTCGCAGTGTATTGTTACTGCAATCGATTGCAGGCGAAATACAAATGTTGATGACAATCCCGACAAGACTATACTCACTCTTGAGGACGGGACGCCTGCATGGTATGAAGTGGTGATATACGGAGGGCGTGAGCCGACAGGAATTGATGCTGTCCAGTGGGCAAAGAAGGTTGAGGAACTGGGATGCGGCGAGATCATGCTTACCAGTATGGACAGGGACGGGACATACGATGGTTTCGATATTCCGATAACGGTTGCATTGTCCGAGGCTCTGGAAATACCGATCATAGCATCAGGAGGTGTCGGAAACCCGCAGCACATGTATGAAGGTTTTGTGAACGGAAAAGCCGATGCTGCACTTGCTGCAAGCATTTTCCACTTCGGTGAGTATACGGTTAACGATACAAAGAAGTACCTGCGGGCGAAGGATATTCCTGTACGGCTCTGATGGCGGTTTTACGAGGGCGAGGATGGTAAGATGGAGATTGCGGAATTTCAGAAATTGATGCACGACCTATACGCACATAACGACCGCCGTCGCGGTGCTACTGCTACAATGCTCTGGCTTGTGGAAGAGGTTGGAGAACTTGCAGAAGCCGTACGCAGGGATGATATAGACGGTGTAAAAGAGGAGATCGCAGACTGTTTTGCATGGGTTGGTGCGCTTGCCAATCTTTATGATATTGATCTTGAAACAGCATTCCTTGCAAAGTATCCCGATATGTGTCCGACCTGTGGGGAGAAGCCTTGTATTTGTACAGATTGAAATGAGTCGTTTGGAAAAACAACACAACGACACGCTACAGGTGGCGCATTCCACTGCTGCCAAACCCACAACCCCAAATCCAACAATGCAATTCTCAGACCTGCAAATATGACAACAGTTGTAACCATTTTATATTTCATGTTCATGGTGTTGGAACGTGCCGCGCTCTCGCGCCGTTTT
>DQIO01000127.1 GCA_020793555.1 Methanosarcinaceae archaeon
TGCCCTCTGTAGTTGACCAAAACCAACGCTGAGCGCATCCTGTCCCTCCCGTTCATCCTGTCGAAAAGCATCACCATTTACACAAGCATCCGGCGCATTCCAAAATCCACCCACAAAAAAACACATGCCAAAACCCCTCAAACAACCGCCGAGCACGCAAAGAGCGCAGAGTTGTTAATCGATACGCAAGCCGCTTCTGTATCCTCCGTGGTTGATCAGCACCAACGCTGAGTGTATCCTGTCCCTCCTGTTGAAAAGCACCACAATTTACACATACATGCGGCGCTTATGGAATATTTGAAAGATTGAGTTAGATATTGTTTTGTAATCCGGTATTCCAGTGGCAAATTAGTAAAGAAAGCTGGTAGAACTGCTAATATGTGGTTTAATGAAGAGGGTTTTGAGTAAGTAAGACCTGGCAGCGTTCTAATATATTATTGCCGTCGAATATTAAAACAATCGAGATAAGCAAATAGTGAGATTAAAGGTCGAAAACTACTTAAGCGCTTTATCCAATAAAAGTATTAAGAACTTATGTACTATCAACAGATAATATGGACTATCCTTTGAAGATGATAGCATGTTGAAAATGATGCAAACAAAACTGCAGGAAAATACTGTTGGCAAGATCAATGAACTGGCTGGTGAGTCTCACATTGACACATCTACACTACTTAGTAAACTTATTGAAGATGGATTGAAGATAGAACTTCTTAAACGATCTACCCGGTTGTATGCCCAAGGTAAAGTTTCGATGTGGAAGGCTGCACAGATGGCAGGTGTTAGCTTCTATGAAATGATGGCTGAAATAAAAAAAAGTGGCGTACTTCTTCAATATGGGGTGGATGATTTTGAATCGGATATTAGAACGCTTAAGAAACTTAAGGGTAATATCTAATACTTCTCCTTTGATCTATTTGTCAAAAATCGGGAAACTGGAATTATTACGCGATATATATTCAACGGTATATGTTCCCGGTGCAGTGGCGATCGAGATACTTCGTGGAAAGGAACTTTCCAATGGTTTTGCAAGTGCTATCGAAGTAGAAGGAGCTATTGCTGATGGATGGATAAAGGTCATTGAATTAGAGGCAGAAGAAGAGTATTTGGCAGAAGAGTATTCTCTAGATCCGGGCATTCATCCGGGTGAAGCGGTCGTACTTGCTCTGGGACCTCGTTTTGATCTATTATTGTTGGATGATCTAGGAGCACGCACGTTTGCAAAAGCACTTGGCTTTGATATAGTAGGCACGATCGGAATAATTCTACAAGCTTATGATAATGAATTGATGTCTTTTAACGAGTTCGAAGAATGTTTGTACGATCTGGAATACTATGACTTCTGGATTCACCCCCATCTAAAACGAAGAATAATAGCAGAAGCAGAATCTATCAAAATTAAGCAGGGGAATTTTTAATTGTATATATTTTAAACTCGGACTCTGCTTTTTAGTCGTTGCCCAGAAATAACATAATGGATTTTATTTTGTGGAACAAGTCCACAGATTGCGATACATAGCATTCTATTAGTCATAATTTAGATAGTTTATTTTTCAACAACCCCTTAGGGAATACATTTTATCCAAATTTCATAAAAGTCCCGTACTTTTTTTGGTGTCTCGGTAATCAAACCTCCTTCCTTCAAATCGATGTGGCATACTCCATTATACTTTTGCAACAGATCAATTGGCATCACTTTGCAGATATAATTTATTTGCAGCACAAGCATCCGGCGCATTCCAAAATCCACCCACAAAAAACTCACGCCAAAACCCCTCAAACAACCGCCGAGCACGCAGAATTGTAAAGCAATATGCAATCCGCCCCTGTGCTTCATCAGCACCAAAACCAAAATGATTGAAACCCGAATCCAACACAGGTTTCAGTGAATCAAAAAACGGCGCGCAGACTAACCAAAAAAATAAAACCAACGCGGAGCATATCTGCGTGCATTTGCGATCATTTCGCATGCAATCGGCGCTTTCCAAAATCCACCCACATGAAACACACACGCACAAACCCTTAAAAAACCACAGAGGTCATATTTGACTGCCCTACAAACGAGAAGTTGATCAAAGTCAGATTAACAAAAACACAGGTTTTAGATCAGATCTGCTATTGATCCCAACACAATGACATCGATCTCCGGGTTCAATTTTTTAAAACCGGCATCCATTGTGATAATAGTTGCATTTTCCTGTTTTGCTGTCGCCGATAACAACAGATCTGCTGCACCCATGCCACCGTATTTGCTTCCGATCTCAATAGCAAGTCTATGCAGTTCCTCATCTTCATAAGCTACTTTCCATGGGGAATTGTGAATTATATCCAATACATCAAAGGCAGTATCGATTCCCTCTGTTTTAGCTATCCATATAAGATGTTCCGTTAAGATTATACGAGGAATCACTAACGTCTCGCCGGCTTCTATATCACCAAAACACTGTTCGATCGTCTGGATCGTTGGATGATTCCTGATGCGTTGGATTGCAGGATCGTTGAAATTGCGCCAAACTTGATAGATGTTGGTGTCTAAAGCATAAGTCATTTCTACACCGGCATATCCTTTTTACCTGCTTCGTCAATGCTGCGCTCAAACATCAATGCTTTTTTAAGCGCGTTTTTTTCAACATCTTTACGCTGTAGGTCAAAGACACTGTTTCGTTGTTTTTTCAATATGAGTGCATCACCATTGACACCCACAACCAATTTATCATGTGGGTTTATGCCAATCATATCCTGCAATTCATGGGATAACAATATCCTTCCATGGTTATCTACCTGAACAATATCTGCAACTTTTGATGTCATTTTATTGATCCACCTAATCTATTTATTTATTAGATATATGAATAGTTAAGTCTGTCTCGCTTTATATACGTTGTTCAGGGCTTAAATACTGCTCTTAGCCAATTGCATACTCAAAAATCCTGCAAATCCTGTCGAAAAGCACCACAATTTACACATGCATCCGACGCTTTCCAAAATCCACACACCGAAAAACACGCAAAAACCTCCCCAATAACCACAATAGATCTGCAAGCCGCCTCTGTGCTCTCTGTAGTTGACCAAAACCAACGCGGAGCATATCTGCGTTCACATAAACCCATTATTACAATATCAAAACATTGCAAAACATAATTAACGTTAGTTTTATATGCAATTATGTTGTACCAATTATTATACAGGTAAAACCAATAAGACAGTGTACCTTGAGGTGCACGCTTTCAGTTCTTGTTGGTACTGTTTTTGTATTGATTACCAGACTTCAAATACTTCTTTTTCAACCTTTAACATATCGATATATTCACTGTTTCCGTGCTCAACTTTTTGAAATGCAGACCATGCCAATATATCTGCAAATTGAAGCCCACTCCATGAATGCGAATAACTGTGGTGAATTTCAATGTTTACTTCACAAGATCTATACGGTAGCTTGTTCATAAAATATCGATTGAAATCTTCCCTTAACATTTGTTTTCCTTTTGATTTATCGATTCTGATAACAGCATCATTTTCTAATGTTATATTTGATGCCAATTTTCCTGCTACATAATTGTAAAACTTATGTTTATCATTTTTCAAAAATTTGCTATAACACTTTTCCTTTTCCAAAACAACAAAAAATGCCTTCGCGTGAGGAACACCATTAATGTTCTTTAGAATGTGTTTGATAATCTCTGGTTTTGATTTATTCGCTTTTATTTCATTCGATCTTTTTAATTGTTTTTTAAATTTATTTCTTCTCATGTTTTTTATAATTCGATCTAATCGATAATCATCTTTCACAAAAAGAGCTGCTATAACAAAATGCGTAGATTGTGTTCCTAAATCTCCACTTTCATCAATATACACATAATCCATGCAAATACATTTCAATCTTATCATAAAAGTGTTGTCATACGTACAGTAAAATTATTTGATGTTATGATACATATCAACCATATTGACAAGATCACACAAATAACCAATATTCCGTCCATCCCGTTCATCCTGTCGAAAAGCACCACCATTTACACAAGCATCCGGCGTATTCCAAAATCCACACACATGAAACACACACGCCAAAAAACCATCAAACAACCGCCGAGCGCACAGAGTTGTAAATCAATATGCAATCCGCCCCCATGCCCTTTGCAGTTGACCAAAACCAACGCGGAGCGCATCCTGTCCC
>DQIO01000126.1 GCA_020793555.1 Methanosarcinaceae archaeon
AATTATCGATTTTGATAAATCCTCTATTGAAATAACTGGTTTTTGAGATAGTGCCGTTCTTTACATAGATATTTTAAAAGTATCCGGTAATTGTTTTGTTTACATAACCCGATATGTATGGGATAAAATCGGGCCCCATAATCAATATCAATAAAAGCGAAAGTATTACAATCCAGATAAATACTGCTATCAATGCTCTATTAGTTGTAATCTCCTGAAGTTGGCGTATTCCAATAATTATGAGTAATAATCCCCATAACCATAGCACAAAAACGAATATTCCATTTAAAAAAATCGAAACTATCACAGCAAATAATGATGCCGGAGTATAGGCATACATGAGAACTTTTATTGTCTGGTAAATGTCATTTTTTCCGCCCACAATATGTACACCGACATGTAAGATTGCTCCGTATATGAATATCATTACAATCTGGGTAATTAAAATAAAAATGCCGGCAAACAATGTTTCTTTTAATCCAAGTAAAAAAAAGACGCCGAATGATATTATTTTTAAAATGGTAAAGATTATAGCTAAAATCAAGAAATATTTTGTTGCATCAACAAGTGTGTCTTCTTTAGAGGCATCATATGTTTTTGAAGGCTCAATGAGAAATCCTTTTACTTTCTGAATTAAACTCACTGTTTTCATCTGACTACTAATAAATCCAGACAATAAAAGTGTTAAAATCATTATCAGAATTGCAGCTATGATACCCCATAACAACATCTGGATAAAGAATGAGTAGATAATAATGGATATAGAAATGATTACTGCCAAAACCAAATGAAGTTTAATATTTTCTTTCAAATCAACAATCTCCGATATCCATTTATGGTTCAAATGTTAAAGTTTATTTTTGTTTTTAAACAAATATTACAAGCATTTTATTCATAGCAACATACTTAAAAGTTTATATTGGCTCTCCTGTCCCCCTCTCGCTTTCACTCTGCCTGTGTGCCCGTCTAAGTCTGCTCCGCCCGGCCTTGTGGTGTGGGGGTGGCAGGAGCTTTTCGATTATTCCGGCGGTTTTTGGGTGATTGTAGGCGGGAGGCTCCGGCTGGAATATAATTAGAAGGTTATTTAATTATTACAGCCCCTACAAATAGCAAATATTATTTACTATTATTTTCAGCATTATAGCAGCAATATAGCAGCAATATAGCAGCAATATAGCAGCAATATAGCAGCAATATAGCAGCAATATAGCAGCAATATAGCAGCATTATAGCAGCAATATAGCAGCAATAATATTTCTAATGAGGACAAATTATGGACTATATAAAGATCATCCCCTGTTTGGATGTAAAAGACGGACGTTTGGTAAAGGGTGTAAATTTTGTAGATCTCAAGGATGTTGGCGATCCGGCAGAGAACGCTGAAGTTTATAGTAACGCAGGTGCCGATGAACTGGTATTTTTAGATATTACTGCAACTATCGAGAAAAGAAAAACAATGATAGATGTGGTAAAAAGAACAGTAGCCAAGATCAATGTACCTCTCACCGTTGGTGGAGGAATTGGGAGTACCCAGGATATTCAGCAGCTTTTGGATGTGGGTGTTTCAAAGGTATCTATGAATACGGCTGCCGTTAACAATCCGGAATTAATACGGGAAGCTGCAGATCAATTCGGTAGTGAAAAAATTGTAGTTGCCATTGATACCCGTACTTCTTCAGCTGTTCCATCGGGCTTTGAAGTCATGATAAACGGAGGCAAGAAGCCCACTGGCATTGACGCAGTAGAATGGGCGAAAAAGGTTGAAGAGTTTGGTGCAGGAGCTATCTTACCAACAAGTATGGATGCAGATGGAACACAAGCTGGATATGATATTCCTATGACCAGGGCAATAGCCGATGCCGTTAGCCTGCCGGTAATTGCATCAGGGGGAGCCGGGACACTGGAACATCTGTACGAAGCTGTACAGGACGGGCATGCCAATGCAGTCCTTGTGGCCTCAATCACCCACTTTGGCAAGTACTCGATCAAAGAGATGAAAGAATATCTGGCAGGGAAAGGACTTCCTGTAAAGCTTTGATCCATACATATGGAGAGTCCAATTACTCTCTCCATTTTATTTTATCAGCTATTCTGCCGGGATATTATCTCATTTGGAGAGGATGCAAATAATGCACGCATTTTGCGTGCATTTGCTGTATCTAAAATTATTCGTTGCTTAATTCTTTTTTGAAGTATTTGTCATACGATGCCATATCAAAGTGTCCGTGACCGCTCAGACCAAAGAGAATTGTCTTTTCCTCTCCTGTTTGTTTGCATTTTAGTGCATGTTCGATCGTGGATTTTATGGCATGTGCAGATTCTGGTGCAGGCACGATACCTTCACTTCTAGCAAAGGTCACTGCTGCATCAAATACCTCTATCTGGTGGTATGATTCAGCACTGATCAATCCGTCATCATAGAGGTTACTGATAATTGGTGATTCGCCGTGATATCGAAGTCCTCCTGCATGGATCGCAGGTGGGATGAATGAATGACCCAGTGTGTACATCTTAAGAAGTGGTGTCATCTCCGCAGTGTCCCCGAAGTCATATTCGAATTTACCTTTTGTAAGTGTCGGACATGCCGATGGTTCGACTGCTATGATTTCGACCTCATTCTTTCCGTCAATCTTATCCTTTATGTATGGGAAACTTAGTCCTGCAAGGTTACTTCCTCCGCCGCAACAGCCAATAACCACATCAGGATATTCGTCAATCTTTTCGAATTGTTTTTGTGCTTCAAGACCAATGACTGTCTGGTGAAGCATAACATGGTTTAACACGCTTCCAAGTGCGTATTTTGTGTTATCATTAAGTGCAGCATCCTCGATCGCTTCACTAATCGCAATTCCAAGACTTCCGGATGTGTCAGGGAATTCTTCAAGTATCTTCCGTCCAAACTGGGTGTCGGGACTTGGTGAAGGTACGACTGTCGCACCCCATAGGTTTATCAGTGATTTGCGGTATGGTTTTTGCTCGAAACTTGAACGTACCATGTAGACCTTGCACTCCATATCAAAGTAGTTGCATGCAAGTGAAAGTGCACTCCCCCACTGTCCTGCTCCTGTTTCGGTGGTGATCCTCTCAACACCTTCCTTCATGTTGTAATATGCCTGTGCAACGGATGTATTTGGTTTGTGGCTTCCGGCAGGGCTGACACCTTCATGTTTGTAGTAGATCTTTGCAGGGGTTCCGAGTACTTTTTCGAGTCTGTGTGCCCTGTAGACAGGTGAAGGTCTCCACAATCTGTAAATATCCATTATATCTTCAGGGATATCGATATACTTCTGTGTTGAATTTTCTTGTTTGATCAATGCCTGCGGGAAAAGGGGTGCCAGATCATCTGGACTGATCGGTTCGTTGGTTGCAGGATTTAATATCGGTGCAAGCGGTGTTGGCAGATCCGTTACTATATTGTACCATTTTTTTGGCATTTCGTTTTCATCAAGAAGGATTTTTGTGGATTCCATTTGTTATACCTCATTTAATAGAATGTAGATTAAAATACATTAATATGTTTAATTTTATATTATAAAACCGTTTTCTTTGATATGCTGAATTCTAAAAAGAATCAGAATAAATCAAAATCAAAAAGTGCTCTTGTTTCCGATGTTAGTGTAATAATGTTAACCAATCATCCAACGGCATGGGCGCAATATTTTAACGCGACTGCAAAACGTGCCGATTTTGTGTATGGTACGGATTACTCCACGAACGTGACTTTCATGCTGACGGGCGGTGCGGGTGAGGATATACAATTGCATGTCCAGAGGTCACGGTTGATGCTTGGGTTGATGTGATATAGGACATCCTTCCTCAATAAAATTTATCTAATATAAAAGAATATTCTTATGCATGGTAGCTTCGAAAGTATCGATGCCAAATTTGATGAAATGCTTAATAACTTGAATATGTAGAGACATTACTTTCTGTGGGAGAAGAATATCCCGATAATGAAGACATTGACGCTTAAAGGATTATTATCAAATAAAAAAACATGGGAAAACAGATTTTATTGCTCTTGAAGATGTCTACAATAATCGTAACTATTCAGCTATGCATAAACGTTGTCGGTAGATTGAATAGTTCATAAATAGATAG
>DQIO01000314.1:0-12556 GCA_020793555.1 Methanosarcinaceae archaeon
GGAACCAACGATGATATTTATGCGAAGAAGAGTAATGTGACAAAGTCAAGTTAATTCAAGGGATGATCATTCATGTTCAAAAAAATTAGGGATCGAATTCACTTATTAAAAAAGTCAAAGTCATTGGAAATGTTATCTTCTAATGAAAGGTTCTTTTTAATGGAATATGTTGAAGAGAATCGTGATCTTCTGAAAACATTATCTAAAATGTAACTTTTATCTATTATTTTTTTATATTTATTCATTTAAAAAAAATCTTTACTCAAAGTTGTTCTGGAAAAATTTATTGCTATTGCTGAAAGCAAAGCAACAACAATGGGCCGTATCAAACGGAAAGACTTATCTTGTTCAATGGTGCTTGTTCCAACGGAACAAAAATTAAAAAACATGAGTGCTATAATTTATAAATTTTAATATAATATATTTTCAATGTTGAACAAATCATCTAATTAGGAATACTCCGAGACACCCTACTCCCTGAATTAATGGGTGGTGAAGAACGGATACAATATAACAAGGAGCCAGTTGTATGAGTGAGATTTTACCTGCGGGGAAAGCAAATTATCAAGAAACCCATAATGGTATGTGCATACAAGGCATATCCTACAGTGAAGAAGACCTTAATCAATCTGCTCAAGTTGTTGCAAATATTTGTTTTGATACTCGTGGGCAGGAGGATTTTGAAAATTATATACTTTCTTTGAGTGACACAGGTTTTAGTCCAATTAAAACAATTTTACCAAAGATTAGAGACTGGCAGGTTGGTGAGGGATTTGCCGAAGCTTATCTTACGGCACATTTTTCATGTGATTTCCCTTGGTCAAATAATCGTGATCTTAAAAATCCGAATTCAAGTCTAACGGGTGCAGATATGGTTGGTTTTCATCAAGGGGAGTTTGCTTTTGGTGAGGTCAAAACATCCAATGAACAGAGATATCCACCACAAGTTACATCAAAAAAAGGTGATGGACTCAATGCGCAGTTAAAAAAGCTATGTCATGACCATGATGGAAGGTGGCTATTGGTTCAATATTTATTTCATCGTGTGAAGGGCACAATAGAATATAAAAAAGCATGTATAGCCTATCTGAAAAACAATCATAATTTTTATGTTTTTGGTGTATTGGTGCGTGATGTTGATATAAAGATAAACGATTGGGATTATCTGAAAAAACATCTGGAAGTACATGGAGAAACTAGAGTTTCTCTTGTTGCTCTGTATTTACCCAAAAATGATGGAATACAAAAACTTCATGCTGCCGTGTTATCGAAGGAGGCTAAGTCATGATTACACATGATACCTTAAAAAAGATAGACACACATTGGGCAGTACTGGCCGTTGGTAATGAAAAATTTCGCCAATCCATATTGCAATTTTCCAAATCAAAATTAGTAGAAAATGCCGTCGGTGAACAATTGGCATTACACTTAGATGATTCTTTTAATGATGAAGATGCCTTAAGACGATTGGCGATGGCGTATGAAATGGTTGCAATTGAAGGAATGCATGATTTTATTAATCATACGGATAATGACGAGCTACAAGACCAGTTTTTAGCAGGCTCGCGCAGGGCTTTTGAAATATATAGAGTATTGGAATTTCCTGAAAATGATGAGTTGAAATTTATATTTCATTTATTGCATTTGTCAGCACTGGCTTATTGTGGTGATTGCTGGACGGATTTAAAACATATTTATGATGATTATTCAGATAAGATTGACAATTTATTGCCGGATAAGATAACAGAATGGGATCAACGCATCTTATTTAATTTATTCGATTGTTGGGTGAGTTTATTTAGAAAAAATTCATGGCAGGATTTAACTAATATTACTACAGCCATCACTGTATTAAGAGATGAACAGGACCAATACGAAAACGATTATTTGAAAACAGATTCAAATAATGAAAGCCAAGCCAAATCAATGCGTTTGATGTCACTTTATCACTGGGCGAAGGCAACCGAACTTTTATCCTTATATACACTTCAAGGTGAACCTGCGGATATCAAATCTCAGTTAGACAGGCATTTTAAACTGGCTGTCAAGATTTCTGGCGATGCTGGCGATGCACAGTTGGAAATATTATTGCGATGGATGCATGCTTCAGCAGAACAAATGGTAAATGGTTCTATTTGGTGGATTGCCCGTACTATTAATTCAAAAGCCACTCGATTTATAACAAATCTGGCAAATCAGGCGAAACCTCTCCTTGAATTATTACCACCTCAAAAAATAGCCGTTAAAGAATTGGGGTTATTAGATCCTGCTAAAACGGCAGTCGTTGTTGATATGCCTACATCTGGTGGAAAAACATTACTTGCACAATTTAAAATATTACAGGCCGTCAATAATTTTGGTGAAACCAAAGGATGGATTGCATATATTGCCCCCACAAAGGCTTTAGTTGCACAAATTACTAGACGCCTGCGCAAGGACTTTTCTCCAATTGGAATCAAAGTCGAAAAATTAAGCGGTGCAATTGAAATCGATGTTTTAGAAGAAGATTTGCTCAGCGATGCAGAGAGCTTTGATATTTTGGTGGCAACACCTGAAAAAATGCAACTGGTTCTGAGAAATCATAAAATCGATCGCCCTTTGTCCCTGCTGGTTATGGATGAAGCTCATAATATTGAAGATGAAAGCAGAGGATTACGCATAGAATTGCTACTTGCCACAGTGAAACAACATTATCAGGCAAAAGCAAATTTCTTATTACTAATGCCATATGTGGAAAATGCCAAAACACTTTCGCGCTGGTTGGCACATGATCGAGATGCTGGCTTGGCAATCAGCCTAAGTACAAGCCCTTGGCAACCCAATGAGCGCATTATTGGTATGATTAAAAAACAAGTGAGCGGAAGTGACTGGACAATTAATTATCAAACATTGGTTACCAGTCCTGATACAATACACTTGAAAGGGAATCACCAGATAGGTGAAACAAGGCCGATCCCAGTCTCTCAAAGCTCTGCCAACTTATCCAAAATTGTTGCTGGATGCGCCAAAGTTTTTGCCAATCGTGGTACAAGTATTGTTGTAGCAAAAACTAAACCTAATGCTTGGAGTTTGGCGCGAGTTCTCAGTGATAACATGGACGACTTAGAAAATATACCTCCTCAAATACTATTGGTACAAAATTACTTAAAAGCTGAAGTTAGTCCAGAGTTTGAATTAATCAAAATGCTCAATAAAGGCATTGGTATTCATCACGGTGATTTGTCTGATGAAATAAAAGCTTTAATGGAATGGCTTGTTGAGGAGGGCACATTAAAGATTCTATGTGCTACTACAACCATTGCTCAAGGGATTAATTTCCCAGTTTCATCTATTTTTTTACAGAGCTATAAAATTTCGGTTGATGCGAAGTATAGTAGGAACATGTCCCATAGGGAATTTTGGAATTTAGCGGGACGAGCTGGCAGAGTTAGACAAGATAATATCGGAGTTGTAGGTATCGCCTGTGACACTCCAGAAAAGGAAAGAGAATTAATAGAATATGTTAAAGAAAGCACAGGGGATTTAACTTCTCGTTTGATTGCCATATTGAAGTTGTTGGAAGAGCGCGGAAAGCTAAATGATTTGGAAAGTATGATGTATGCTCCGCAATGGGAAGATTTCCGTTGTTATATTGCTCATTTGTTGAATGAGAAAAAAGAATTACAAGCAACTCTGAATGAAATGGATCAGATGCTCTCGAATACTTTTGGCTATAGTGAATTAAAAAGCATAAATCCACGCCAGTCTGAACAATTGTTGGATGCTACAAAAAAATACACGGAAAGTATCGCAAAAAACATGGGGAATGTGGCGAGAGCCGACATGACAGGATTTTCTGTCGAGTCTGTTAGAAATGCAAGCAAAGAAATTGACCAACTGGAATACAAATTAATTACATCTGACTGGATGCCTGACAGTTTATTCGGTTCGTCTGAAAGTAAACTTCCTGATCTATTTAGTGTTATGTTCAAAATTGAGCAGCTGAACTTTACTCCTGATGAAGAGCAAGGGAGACGAAAATCTCGTATAGCAGATATAGCGCAAGCATGGATACGGGGCGAAACTATTCAAGATATTGCAATTAGTTTTTTTGATGGAAGCGGATCGGATGAAATCTCCAAAGTTTATAAGACAATCTATGGAAAATTAGCTAATGGTGGAACATGGGGTTTGTCAGCTTTAAGTCGAATTAGTGGTATTGACTTTGACACTTTGTCTGATGAGCAAAAAAGGCAATTGAATTTAATGCCAGCCATGCTTTATCACGGCGTAAAAAGTGAAGAGTCTGTTCTTATGCGCATGAATTCTGTTCCAAGAAGTTTTGCAGAGAAACTTGGGAGTAAGTTTAAACAAGAGGTTGAAAATCGGAATGTCGTAACTGCACGTCAATATTTAAGGGGTTTGGTGGACAGTGATTGGAACACGGCAACTTCTCATAGCCAATATTTATCTGGAAAAGACTGCAAAAAAGTATGGCAAATCTTATCAGGGGAAGCAGAAGACTAATTATGAAAGCCGTCGAATCCAAAATATAATAATTCACTATCGTACTCCTTAAAAAGCCGCCTGAATTAGAATGTAAGAACTAATTTAACTGGTAGAAATGGCAAACCTCGCGCATCCTTCTGCTGCCATGATTTTTAAAAGCGTGGTCGCTGACGAATCATAATTTGCCAACTCTGTTTTTAAAATCATATCGTTACCCCCAACTTTATACGCACACTCCTCACTTCCCACCCAACCCCATCCCACCGATTACACTTATATAGAAGTGCTTGCATTTAGATTGACCACAGCGTACACGGACTGTACACTATCGAGAAAATCCTCGCTATGCTCGGATTGACTCGAACTATATCATATAATATATACTACGAGAAAAATAACAATCACATTTTGGATTGGATTTAAGATTAATATCATAATTCACTAATTGTAATAAGGAGGTTATAATTTGGCAGGACAAATGGCTGGACAGCCAATCTATATTATGGCAGAAGGAAGCCAGAGAACACGCGGCAGGGATGCCCAGAGTAATAATATATTAGCAGCAAAAGCAGTTGCAAGCGCAGTGCGCACAACACTTGGTCCAAAAGGTATGGACAAAATGCTCGTAGATTCTATGGGAGATGTTGTTATCACGAACGACGGTGCAACCATTCTTAAAGAGATGGATATTGAACATCCGGCTGCAAAGATGATCGTTGAAGTTTCAAAGACACAGGATGACGAAGTTGGAGATGGTACCACAACCGCATCTGTCCTTGCAGGTGAACTTCTGGCAATGGCAGAAGAACTCATTGAGAAGGGTGTACACCCAACACTCATCGCTGCCGGTTATAGGAATGCTGCAAAAAAATCCGCAGAGATCCTTGATACTATAACGATCAAAGTTTCCACAGATGATACTAAAACACTTAAAAAGATCGCAGAAACTGCGATCACAGGAAAAGGTGCGGAAGCATACAAGGAAAGCCTGTCCGAACTTGCGGTGAATGCGGTAACGGCAGTATCCGAAAAGACAGATTCCGGCATAAAAGTGGATGTGGATGACATAAAGATTGAGAAGCAGACCGGCGGAAGCATACAGGATTCAAAGATGGTCAATGGTGTCGTGCTTGACAGGGAGAGGGTACATCCAAATATGCCCGAGTCAGTGAAAAACGCAAAAATATTGCTCCTTAGCACTCCAATTGAACACAAGAAAACCGAGACGAACGCTGAGATTAAGATCACATCACCCGATCAAATGCAGATGTTCGTTGACCAAGAAGAGAAAATGCTCAAGGAATCTGTTGACAAAGTTATAAAAAGCGGTGCAACTGCGGTATTCTGCCAAAAAGGTATTGATGACCTTGCACAGCATTACCTTTCAAAAGCCGGTATCTATGCCCTTAGAAGAATAAAGAAGAGCGACCTGGATCAATTATCCAAAGCAACCGGTGCCAATATCATCCAGAATCTTGATGAGATCAAGGACTCTGATCTAGGTGATGCAGGACTTGTAGAGGAGAATGACGTGGGCGGTCCAAAGATGACATTTGTTACCAAATGCCAGACCCAAAAAGCCATATCAATTATCCTGCGTGGCGGTACAGATCAAGTTGTTGCAGGACTTCAGCGTGCACTAAACGATGCCCTCAGGGTTGTCGGTGTTGCTCTTGAAGACGAAAAGATAGTTGTCGGCGGCGGTTCACCTGAGATAGAACTTGCCCTCCGGCTCAGGGAATATGCTGCAACTCTCAAAGGCAGGGAGCAGCTTGCTGTAAGTAAGTTCGCAGAAGCGCTTGAGATCATTCCACAGACACTTGCAGAAAACGCAGGACTTGATCCTATTGACAAGTTGGTCGATCTTCGTTCCCAGCACGAGCAGGGTAATAAGAACGCAGGACTCAATGTCTATACAGGTGATGTTATTGATATGTGGGAGAACAATGTTGTAGAACCACTTCGCATTAAGACCCAGGCAATCAATGCAGCTACAGAAGCAGCCGTTATGATTCTGAGAATTGATGATGTAGTAGCAGCAAGTCCAGGCGGACCGGGTGGTGCCCCAGGGGACATGCCTGATCAGGCAGACATGGACTTCTGAGTTTAGGTTCAGTCGAATCAAAACCCTAATTTGCCGGATAACATCATCCGGCACTTCTTTTTCTTTTCTTTTCTTTTCTTTTCTTTCATTTCGTTTAGAGACGGTCCAACAATTATTAACCCTCAACATTGAATCGATTTAATAAATCGATTGTTTTCCTTTTTCACCCAATAATTAAAATTTTAAACGTTATTACACAGACTTTAACCATTTGTTTTATGTATAAATAGAGTATTTGCTGCACTTTCCACAGGTAAATTCCAAATGTAAATCTTTTTTTTTGAACATAAAATAATGTCGTATGATTGTGGTTTTAGAAATTTGTATACAAATTGTTCTGAATAGGGCATATCAATTTTCTGCAAAAGTTGGCAAATAGTATACTCAAAACATATATTTCATACACGGACTGTATTAATATATTATTTAAAAAATGTGTGAAAACACTAATTATTTATAATACTTATTCATACGAATACGATAATCAATTATAATATTGGGATATTAAAATATGATTTTATAAGTAATACCAATTGGTGATTAAATGAAAGGAAATTTAATAAGAACTCTATTTGCAGTGCTATTGTTAATCGCATCTGCTGGCATGGCAAGTGCACATTTTACAATGGTTTTCCCAAGTGATAGTGAGGGGACTGTATGGGATGTAGCACCTGAAGATTATATTGCAGAACTGGGAGATACAAAGACAGTATATATGATGTGGGGACACCCCTACGAGCACATATTATTTGACATGGCTTCTGTACCTGCGGTTTCTGTCATGAAGCCGGATGGTACTGTTGAGCAACTTACGCCTGAAGAGATCACGGTTGATGGAATGGATGAAGACGGAAATACCGGTGTTTCTTTTATAGCCTACAAAGCCTCGTTCACTGTTGACCAGGATGGCGATACTGTTGTGTTTGTCAAATATGAAGATGAAGATGAGAATCTGATAGATTACACCAAAGCCGTTATCCACAGCGGTGAAGAGATGTGGGAAGGCTGGGATGCAGAAGTAGGACAGCAGACCGAGATTCTTCCATACATGAGACCTTATGGCATGGAAGAAGGATTTGTGTTCGCAGGAAAGGCAATGTACAATGGTCAGCCACTTACAGATGCACCTGTGGAAATTGAAATATACCATACACTGGATCTTGGTATAGAGATAGTTGAACTGGCAGAGGAAATGTACTCGTATGATCCACCTATGGTGTTCACACGGCTTACAAAGTCCAATGATAATGGAGATTTCGTGTATTCACTTGATGAGCCAGGTATATGGTTTGTCGGTGCCACCATGGAACCCGTGGATGGACGAAATGTAAGAGGTGTATTCATCGTTCCGGTACTTGAGGAGTTTCCACCTGCTGAAAACCAGGGCTCATCATCTGCTGAACTCCAGCAGGCAGTAGCAGAGGCAAAGCAAGCAGCAGAGGATGCAAAACAGGCCGCTGAACAGGCTGCTACACAGTCTTCAACACCCAGCACGCCAGGGTTTGGAGCCACATATGCAGTAATTGGATTGGTTGCAGCACTTTTCCTTGTATTGAGGAGAAAGTAAGATAGATTTTTAGATCAATAGGGGTTATTCAACCCCTATCTATTTTTTAAAAAAATGTTTGCTCTCTGATAATAGGTAAATAATTTTGTTCCATAAGATATAGTTGTTGAAAGGGAGGATACTATAATATGCGAATAATTCAAAGTCTAAGTTTTCTCGCAATTGTATTAATTTTATGTATAACATTAATTCCCACTGCATCCGCACATAGGGTACATGTGCGTGAACTGATCACAGAGGTGGAGATAAAAGCATGGTATGGCGGTGGAGATCCCATGGCCAATGCAAATGTAGAGATATATTCTATCAGGGATGAGCAGGAAAAGCTATATGATGAAGGCAAGACTGATGAAAATGGATTATATTATTTCGCACCCGAACTGGGTACTTCCAGTTATAGAGTGGTAGTGGAGCTCACCGGGCACAAGGGTGAACTTGAGTTTGACCTGACTGCAGGTTCACAGCCTGAAAATGCAGAACTTCCACTATACTTGAGTGTTCTTGTTGGATTTGGATTCCTGGCCGGAATAGGCGGAATAGCAGCATATCTCTCGGCCCGAAAAATGAAAGCACAATAATCCAAATATTAACAAGAATTATGCTTACTACTTCAATCTAATAACCTGATACGAATAAATATAGTAAAAAATCAATGAGGGATACATATGGTACACATTTCAGATGGCATACTTGCACCGTGGCTTTGGGGATCCGGATGGGTGATCACTGCTGCAATTTTAGCATATACACTCAAAAAGATGAAGATAGATGATGTCCCAAAACTCTCGGTTATCACGGCAGCGATCTTTGTAGCGTCGTTGATCCGTATCCCGGCAGGACTTACAAGTGTTCATCTGGTATTAAGTGGATTTGCAGGTGTGACGCTTGGAATACTTGCCTATCCTTGTATTTTTATAGCGCTTGTGATGCAAGCCTTCCTATTCCAGCATGGCGGCATTACCACGATCGGAATCAATACTGTTAATATGGGCGTGCCTGCATTAATATCCTTTTTTATATTTAAAGCCGGAATGAAGCTTAAGCTTAATATTGGAATAAGAAAAAATGAGATATTATTCGGTGCGATCGCAGGAGGGATTGCAGTTGCACTTGCCGTGTTGTTACTTGCAGTTGAACTTCTGGTAACCGGTGAACAGTTTACTGAAATTGCAACAACTGTTGTCTTGGCACACATCCCGGTCATCCTGGTCGAGGCTATTTTTACCGGAGTGATTGCCGGATTCCTTGCAACAGTCAAACCGGAAATGTTGAGTATTGGAAGATGAAAAAATGAGACGTGATTCGATTTGATATCTGAAATCGATATATATGCAGGATTATCCTCGCCGATTCATAGATGGGATCCCCGTCTCAAGGTTATTTCCATATTTATGTTGATATTTTCAATCATGCTTCTATATGATCTCAAACTGGTCATAATAAGTATGCTTTTTGCCATTATTCTGGTCTATATATCAAGGATTCCATTTTCCTTTATTCTGGGACGATTGAAATGGGTATTTCTATTTGTGCTGCCTTTCCTTATTATTCTCCCTTTTACTGTTATAGGTGAAGGGAGTGAAATAGCAAAAATTGGCAGCATTACACTGAACTTTCGGGGTATAGAGTCGGTTGAATTTGCCGTTATGATCGTGATCAAAGCACTTACATCAGTAATGCTGATATTTCCGATGATCGGGACCTCACGGATGGATATTACCTTCAAGGCACTCGAAGACCTGCATCTACCGAACAAACTGGTACAGATGCTTGCATTCACTTATAGATATATTTTTGTGCTATCTAATGAGTTTATGCTAATGGAACGCTCTTTAACTTCCCGGGGATTTAAAAGGGGATCGAACCTTTATACAATAACCACACTCACGAAAGCCATCGCAACACTCTTTGTTATGAGCTTTGAACAGGCGGAACGGGTCTTCTATGCGATGAGATCAAAAGGGTATGCAGGAAAGATTACTACAATGCATGAATTTACTCTTAGACCACATGATTGGCTATATACGGTAGTGGTCTGTGGGTTTGCTATTTTTGTACAGGTTGCAGTATGGTATGGTACACTGGAGGGAACATGATGCCTGCAATAACAGTTCAAGATCTGGGCTATACATTTAGTGATGGGACAGCTGCGCTTGAGCATGTCTCGTTCGAGATTGAAAAAGGTGAATCTGTAGCGCTCATCGGACCGAACGGTGCAGGTAAATCCACATTACTGCTCCATCTCAATGGTATACTGCATAGTGTCACATCACGTGAGTCTGTCAGGATTCTTGATGAGTCCGTTGACCCAAAGAAGATACATGAAATGCCGAAAAAGATCGGCATCGTATTCCAGAATGCTGATGATATGCTGTTCATGCCTCTGCTTGGTGATGATGTGGCATTTGGCCCCATCAATCTTGGTTTGGATAAAGAGGAGGTGCAGCGAAGGGTAAAGGATGCTCTTGAAATGGTCGGACTTGTCGGATATGAGCACAGGGTCCCGCACCACCTCAGCGGAGGCGAGAAGAGGCGGGCTGCACTTGCCACAGTACTTGCCATGGAACCGGAGATACTTGCCATGGATGAACCTACTGCCAACCTGGACCCGAAAAGCAGGAGAGAATTGATAGAGATACTCAGAAAATATAAAGAAAAAGGAAAAACGCTGCTGATAATCACACATGATGTAAATGCAATTCCCGAACTCGCAGAACGGGTCATTGTCCTGAACAAGACCGTGATCGCAGACGGACCGACCCGTGATATTTTTTCAAATACGGAAATGCTTGTGGAGATCGGTCTGGATGTACCTGTGATCACGCAGCTCTTTGAGATACTCCAGTGTTTCGGTTATCCGTGTGATGTGCTTCCTCTTTCAATTGGAGGTGCGGTTACAAATCTGACCGAAACAATGGAAGGCGGGGATGGGCATGTACATCTGCATATCCATGAACATACACACTCAGGAATTTCTTCTGCACGGAACAAGTATCACAATCATGTAGAAAAGCATGAGTAATTGCCGGAAACTGATGCTCCGTTTTTTTAACTTTCAGTCAATTGCTGTTCCTAAGTCGATGCGCTGACGACGCAGTGTAGAAACCGATCGGTCATTTTGGAGTTTAGAAAATAACCTTATTGCAATCAAATTCAAATTATACCTATATTCACTCAAAACTTCGTCCCGCACCCGGAACAAAACTTCTGCCCTTCCCTTTTCTCCATACCACATTGCGGACAGTTCTTTGCTTCATCAGCCTCGACCTTTGATTTATAGACAAAACTATCTTTAACCTGTGTGCCGATCCTATCACCATATTGATAGATATTCTGCACCATATCAGTGTCAATTAATCCCTTCACTTGTACCCGCTTTTCGATCTCATCCAGTATTCCGTGATAGAATCCTATCAGCGCTTCTTCACGCTCAGCCCATGCTTTGAGTATGAGCTTAGATTTTTTCGTACCGCCAACGACCTCGATCTGTGCTGCATATTTCAGGTCTTTGACACCGATCCCATAGAATCTTGCTACACCATTATACATCTGTGGAGTGGAAGATATATCAGGTTCGAGCATGAACATGTTCATGTCCTCGATCACTCTTGATGCCATGCCAAATAACGTTTCAGCAGGCATTAAGATCTCGCGTGTTGTTTCCTCAGTCTTAACAAAATGACTAATTGTGCTTCGCCATTCTGCCAGTGCTATCTCCTTTATTTTAAGAAGTGGACAGACCACACTTAGGGATTTTGTTTCAAGATCCATTTCCTGACGTTTCTTTGTGGTGTAATCATAATAATTCACCCTGCCTGAAACATTGCAATCGCCACACTCACCTGTGGGTCGAATCTCAAAAGTGACAGTTTTGCCTTCGCCTGATTCGAGCATAGAGATCGATTTTTCGCTGTCATCTGAGAGGAATACATCGGGAACAAAAAGATGTATTTTTATGTCGCTTATAGGTTCAGATGTCTGATTTTCGATCTTGACTTTGTATTGGATCGTTGCGCCTTTGTATCCGAAAGCTGAAGAAGTTATCAATTTCTCAGATTGGTCAAACGGTTGTATCTCTTCTGGTTGTATCTCAACTTCTGGCTGCGGAGTAAGTACTTGCTTTGACAATTTTGCTTCTGTTTCTGCTTTAGCTTTAGCTTTAGCTTTTGCCGCCTCTAGTTTTCTGGCTGTTTTCCTCTTTCTCGCTTTTCTGATCCCTCTGAGCATGTAAAGAATGAACAATAAAAGAACCAGAAGAATAATGGCTGCACCATCATCGAATGAATTGTCCGGGTAGATTTCTTCACTGTAACGGCCACGATCGTATTGCATCAAATATGCATCTACGTATGCAACTTCATCAGATGAAACATATATTGAATCTGTCCAGTCATCGT
>DQIO01000314.1:12656-19441 GCA_020793555.1 Methanosarcinaceae archaeon
TCTACGTATGCAACTTCATCAGATGAAACATATATTGAATCTGTCCAGTCATCGTAGCCGGATTGTATAATCTTTATTCTATGCGTACCCACCGAAAGGTCATACCACACCAAATCTGATCCTGTTTGACCAAAGTATGCTCCATCAATATATATATCAGAATATGTTTGATCAGACCAGATGGCGACAGATCCTGTTTGTTCAATCTGTTGTATCAAATATGCTTCTACGTATGCAACTTCATCAGATGAAACATATATTGAATCTGTCCAGTCATCGTAGCCGGATTGTATAATCTTTATTCTATGCGTACCCACCGAAAGGTCATACCACACCAAATCTGATCCTGTTTGACCAAAGTATGCTCCATCAATATATATATCAGAATATGTTTGATCAGATATTATCGCTACTGAGCCGATTTGACCTGCTGCCGTAGCACGTTCCACATTGACACACGATGTTAGGATTAACAATAAGAGTATAATTTTAGGGATTGTATATTTGGCTCGTTTTGTCATAATAGGTATACTCCATCAACATTAATATATTTTTATATTAAGATTTTTATAAAATCTTGAAATATTTATCCAATATGAAGTCCTATTTTTATACTTGTATGCTGCATGTTACAACTGATAAATCCTCAAACCAAATTATCAATCTTGTCAACAAAATGTTCTGCTTCATTCAGGAGTTCACCTACTTCCCCTTCATCGATAATCACTTCAACATCATAGTCACACTTGACTCTGGCTGTCAATCCATGTGTTATGCTTTTGACTTCATCTTTGCTCAGCTTTCCAAGTTGTACATATTTCCCTAACTGTAAAATAACTCCTTTATGTGTCCTTGGAAATACATCATTGAGTTCAAGAAATGCTTTTGCCGCATGAAACATTGCATAATATGCATGGCTGACCGCACCTTCATAAAATCCATTATCGTGATCATGAGGTACCATTTCAAGGTATCGTCTGGATTTTATTAAGCGCGCTCTTATCTCGTTCATATAAAATGGTTCCTTCCTGTACTACTTTTTTAGCAAATCCACTCATGTTATTTATGTGATATTCCATTATCGAGAGAAGTTCAGAATATCGAATAACAAAGTCTGCCACGATGTCATAGGAAATATCTGAAATATTTTGATTCTCATCTGTTATTATTAAAATATCGATATCACTGTCATTGGTATCAATACCTTTGGCAACTGATCCGAATAATGTTATTGATATTATTTTATTCCCAGATCGTTTTAGTATTTCATCTGAAAACTTTTTTGCGACATCTTTTCTATCCATACATTTTCCTTATTTGTTGTTTGCCTGCCATCAAGCATAAAGCAATCTTCCTTTCGGTATTGGAATCGATCTTCCAAGTTCTTTCGCTGTTTCAATCCACTCTTCAATTACAACAAGGACATTCTGAACTGCTTCTTTGTATGTACTGCCATCTGCCAT
The DNA here is from genome assembly GCA_020793555.1 of Methanosarcinaceae archaeon. Taxonomy (GTDB): domain Archaea; phylum Halobacteriota; class Methanosarcinia; order Methanosarcinales; family Methanosarcinaceae; genus Methanovorans. The sequence continues at coordinate 14,120 of DQIO01000314.1, forward strand.
GCAACCGGGAAGTTCCGGTACTTCTACAAGATATGCAGCATCGTCTTCACTCCAATAAACGACAAGTTCATATTTGATATCGTTCATCATGTTAAATCCTCCTTTGAATGCAATTTGTATTTGAAAAACAAGTTTCGCACTTGCTTAACTTGATACTGTTTTGCTTTTCCATCTTTTAATGGTTGCAAGTTTATTATTTCAAAAATATGTTCTTTAGTGAATATATAATGGTCGCCTCGCATCCTTTCTAAAAAACCATAATTCAACAGTAGTTTTCATAACTCCTTAAATTTTATATTCTTGTCATGTTGACCTAAAATAACCTTGATCAGAATTTTATCCACTTGCATCCCCTTTCCACCTCTTTTCACTCAAAACTTCGCCCCACAACCTGAACAGAATGGCTCCCCTTCTGCTTTTTCCTTTCCACACTGCGGGCAAGTGTCAGCATCAACGTTTCCAACATTCGACTTATACACAAACGAGTCCTTCACCTGCGTGCCAATATTGTCACCATTGTGGTAGAAGTTCTGCACGATGCTGTCATCAATATATCCTTTGACTTGCACACGCTTTTCGATCTCATCAAGAAGTCCGTGATAGAATCCTGTGAGTGCATCCTCGCGCTCCGCCCACGCTTTGAGTATTAATTTTGACTTCTTTGCACCGCCAACGACCTCGATCTGCGCGGCGTATTTCAATTCCTTGACACCTTCGCCATAGAAGCGCGCTACGCCGTTGAATAGCTGTTCAGTGGAATTAATTTCCGGCTCAAGCATGAACATGTTCATGTCTTCCACTACTCTTGATGCCATACTAAACAACGTTTCAGCCGGCATTGATATTTCTCGCGTTGTTTCCTCTGTTTTTACAAAATGACTTGTCGTGTTTCGCCATTCGGCTATTGTTATGTCTTTAATTTTAAGGAGGGGACAAACTACGCTAAGGGATTTTGTTTCAAGGTCAATTTCCTGACGCTTCTTTGTGCCGTAATCATAGTAATTCATCTTGCCGGAAACATTGCAGTCACCACATTCTCCGGTAGGTCTTATCTCAAATGTGACGGTTTTGCTTTCATTAGGCTCAAGCATAGAAATGGATTTTTCATTATTTTCCAAAAGGAAAACATCAGGAACAAAAATATGTACCTTAATATCACTGATAGGCTCTGATGTAGGATTTTTAACTTTGAACTTATAATTTATTTTTGCTCCCTTATAACCGAAGGATGAAGACGTTGTTGGTTTGTTATTTGTTACAGGTAATTGTAAGTCCGCTTTTGGTTTTTGGCTTTCATCCACTTTCTTTTTTCTAGATTTTATGATAACTCCTAATATTAAAACAAACATAAGCAATAAAAATAGAAGATTTATTTTTCCATCATCTGATGAATTATCTGGCTCAGTTTCAATACGTTCAATTACACTTTCATCAGCAAGTTCTTCATCTACCTGCTGAAATTCACTGTTATCACTGATTTTTTCGACATCATTTGAGCTAGAGTCATCCGAATAACTTGATGTTGTTGACGATATAACCTCAGATTCAACTAAAACACTAGGTTCAGATAAAACATTAGATTCGACTGATGAAACATATATATCTGAATTTGAATCAGTAGATATTAATTCAGACGATGTACTGATTACTGACATTGGGAGAAAACTTGATACAAAAACTTTGCTCAGTCCCCCATCATAACTATCTTCAAGATGCACTTTGATTTCATATTTTCCTGTTATCACTACAGGTTGTGCAATCGAAATTTGGTTATAATATCCCTTCTTATGAGTGACTTCAGTTCCAGATGGGTCATCAGTATCTCCGAACAATATAGCCATATGGGATAGCCCCACCTAACCCCGCATAGAAATTTGAAAAAATGTGGACATACTATCGATGGCTCCCTGATGATCCATCAACCTGCATCCCCATGTTGCTGAGTCATGGGAATGGCCATCTAATCATATATTCTTTGATCGTGTTACGCACTCTTCATACATATCTATCATGAACACTTTGAAACTTACCTCCTCTTTGTACAATACAACCCATAGCAGTTGCAGCACTTGTTCATAAGCAAAATAAAAATACCTTATACTGACATCCTTTGATTTAGACATTATACATGCCTCATCCTGAACACGGAAACCAGTTTCAATCCTCCATCTCCGTTTATACGATGCGATAATATAATCCAAATTTATGGACGATTGGTTAGTAGCAAACGCCCAGTCATATGATTTATCACTCCTCTTATCGAATATTTGTTTTAAAAGGGCAAGAGTTGTTTCACCACGGAGAACTGTTTTATTTTTATTGAGTTTAAATTTATGTTGCACAGTTTTTCTTTCATTGACTTTCATATCATCAAGTTCATCTCGAATCTTTGGATTTTTTGGAACAAAAATGAGATACGGGTGCTTTGTTTTTGCCAATGTCAGCATAAGTTCCTTGCTGTAAAATCCTCTGTCAAATAAAATGAGCGATATTGATTTTATTAATGGCTCTACCACACTCAAGCACCAGGCAACAGTATGTGCCATATTATGCCCCATTCTTACAGGCACTGATATCAACGGGATTTTTTGAGGAATGTCAGAACTGACGATTGCACATGTCAAGAACTTCCATTTTCCGGTAACTGCTTTTTCACCAGTCCAGCCGTGAATCCAAAATCCTTGTGGGTCGCCATAGAAGTCCTCATCGGTATAATCAAATGCTAACACGACATCTTTCTTATTTAGTCCAAATCGTGTTCCTAATATTTCTACAGTTTTCAGGTATTCCCAATAAATGTTTGATATTGGTACTTTTTTTATGGCCAAATGGAGTGAGTCTGCACGATTTCCAACGGTTTCCACGTAAGTGTTTGCAACAGAAGCCTTTAGGAGATCTCGCTCATAATGGAATCCGGAAAGAATTTTTCCTTTTGGTTTTAGATTCAAAGAACGATCGATGAATGTGTCTAATGTCTTTAGTGTTCTAAAAGTCCGAGTTGAATCAATTGTCATACTATCACCAGGTAAACCGTGCGTCCAAGGTACTCTTTTGGACAATCAACTTTGGCGCTATTTCCAAATTTTGTTACTTTACGAACAATAAATCCTTCTATTCCTTCTATTTCCAGGTGATTTTGTGGTTGTACCTCTACTTTCTTCATAGGATATCCTATGGATATCCTATATATTTAAATCTTATGATATTTGATCGAGTACAATTGTTTAGAAACTAAAAACTAGGAGAAGAGCACATATTGAACAAAATTGATGAGTTCTTCGGAGATACTAGTCATACAGATAAATTAATATATCATCATTTTCTGAAATTCCTTCTGTCCATGCATTTATTCCCACCACTCCCGCTTCACTCACAGTTAGATCATACGAAATCGCATTGCCTTCGTGGACATCAGTTGTTGTATCAATGTAACGAGGAGATGCAGACATTGAGAGTGGACTTGATACGGAAACTTTGCCCAATCCCCCATCATAACTGTCTTCAAGATATACTTTTACTTTATACGTTCCTGTTATCGTTACAGGTTGTGCAATCGAAATTTGGTTATAATATCCCTTCTTATGAGTGACTTCAGTTCCAGATGGGTCATACAGATAAATTAATATATCATCATTTTCTGAAATTCCTTCTGTCCATGCATTTATTCCCACCACTCCCGCTTCACTCACAGTTAGATCATACCAGATCGCATTGCCTTCGGGAACATCAGTTGCTGTATCAATGTAACGAGGAGATGCAGACATTGAGATGGGGCTTGATACAGAAACTTTGCCCAATCCCCCATCATAACTATCTTCAAGATATACTTTTACTTTATACGTTCCTGTTATCGTTACAGGTTGTGCAATCGAAATTTGGTTATAATATCCCATTTTATAAATGACTTCATTTCCAGATGGGTCATACAAATAAATTAATATATCATCATTTTCTGAAATTCCTTCTGTCCATGCATTTATTCCCACCACTCCCGCTTCACTCACAGTTAGATCATACCAGATCGCATTGCCTTCGGAGACATCAGTTGTTGTATCAATATAATGAGGAGATGCAGACATTGGAAGAGGACTTGATACGGAAACTTTGCTCAATCCTCCATCATAACTGTCTTCAAGATATACTTTTACTTTATACATTCCTGTTATCGTTACAGGTTGTGCAATCGAAATTTGGTTATAATATCCCTTTTTATAAGTGACTTCATTTCCAGATGGATCATACAAATAAATTAATATATCATCATTTTCTGAAATTCCTTCTGTCCATGCATTTATTCCAACAAGTCCCGCTTCACTTACAGTTAAATCATACCAGATTGCATCGCCTTCAGCAACATCAAGTTTTTCAAGTGTATTAGCACTCGCACCAGAAACAGCAATACAAAAAATAAATCCAACTAAGCAAATTGTTAAAAATTTTGTATATTTCCTTTTTGACAATGCTGAATTATCACTTATCAATGTGATAGAAATGTAATTTACCCATCTTTCATCGCCCATAGTTTTAGACCCTATTTCTAAAATATGATAACTATTATGATTATCTTTTTACTTATAATGTGTAATTATCTATGAAACACATTCATACCAAACCCTACTTAAACCTTCGCTCCACATCCTGAACAGAATGGCTCCCCTTCTGTTTTTTCCTTTCCACACTGCGGGCAAGTGTCAGCATCAACGTTTCCAACATTCGACTTATACACAAACGAGTCCTTCACCTGCGTTCCGATATTGTCACCATAATGATAGAAGTTCTGCACGATGCTGTCATCGATGTATCCCTTGACATGCACGCGCTTTTCCAGTTCATCAAGAAGTCCGTGATAGAATCCTGTCAATGCATCCTCGCGTTCCGCCCACGCTTTGAGTATTAATTTTGACTTCTTTGCACCGCCAACGACCTCATTGCGCCGCATCTGAATACTCAAACAGCCTTATTCAAACCTTCGTCCCACACTGCCCACAGAAACTAGCGTCCGCAGGAATAGATGCCCCACAACTCGAACATTTTTTCATATTAGGCCTGGCCGAAGACATCGGTTTTGCAGCATCCATCAAATCAGCATCAAGCCCCATCCTGCGATTGGCATCTGCGCGCTCGCGGTCTTCAACATCCATCATGAACTGTACCTTATCTTCCTTAGCTTGTGCCTCAGCTTCCTTCATCTTTGCAAGGGCTTCAAGTTGTTCGGGTGACATACCGCTAAGTTCACGACCCTGCACAATAGTGTTAGCAACATCCGTGCCGCCTGTTTCGGTAACCGATTTCAGATACTCCATATCGCGCCCGTGTTTGCGG
>DQIO01000125.1 GCA_020793555.1 Methanosarcinaceae archaeon
GTCAGTCAGGAAAGAACTCCTGACTCCACACTTATCAATATAAGGCGGTGATAAAGTTAAACAACTCGTGTAGAACACGAGACTGCTCTATTAAGCACATGTAGTACATAAACCTTTTCGTGGGTATATATACGCGCTTTTCATAGCTTCACGATTAGCTTGGATTGTTTCCAATCTACCAGTACGCTCGCGTATAGATTTTCTTGTATTGCCAGTACTTCCGAACAACCCTCTTCCGATTGGCTAAACACTTTGTGCTTCAACTCAAGTCAAATAAGAAAATGGATTGAAGAGTTCCTATCTGTATAAAATAAGTCAAAAATGTTATGTTCTTAACTATAGATATATTCTGAAAACACAAAAAAATGGGGTTGGTGTCGGTATTGATCAGCCGCCACCTGTTGATGAGGCAACGTCCTCTACCTTTTGAGCACCAATAGCTTCAGCCCGATTTTTAAGGTACTGTGCAGCATCGGCTGCTGTGGCTTTATGTTCCCCGACAACTGCCTTTATCTCTGCATCCGTCACTTCGAGTGCTTCTACATTATAGTACAGATCGGTTTTGTCAACCAATGCCCATTCCCCGTCTGAGTCTCTTTTGATATTAGTAACAACACCAACAGTGTCGGTATTGATGTATTTTACACGGGTTCCAATCTCAATAACTGTTCCGTTTATGTCACAGGCTTCAATTATTTCTGAATCATCCACGATTATTACCTCAAATATGTTTTATAATGCACAATGTATGCTCAAAGAATTATACGACAATATGTATCTCCTACACCTTATACTACTCCAAACGTGTGGTCAGATTTTAAATTTAACCCTTGCAATCTCACACTGCGGAAGATTTTTTAATTCAACGCCGGTAACTGTGCCTGTTGCCTCAAGACCGTTGAATTCATCCGATCCGCAAAGTACATCCTGATTTGGATGTGTCCCGGGTGTAATGTCACAACTGAGTACTGTTCTTTCTCCGACTGAAACCACAATTGGTAATCTTGCGGATGCTTTGTGTTTCTTTGGAAGAACTATTAATGGAGATTTGAGTTCCCTGACTATATACAAGACACATTTAAGTCCATTTTCGTACAATTCCCCGACTGAAAATGCAGAGGCAACGATCAGATCTTTTGGATCGAGTCCCAGCACTATCTCCTCGTCTTCTGTCTCTAAAAAAAACTGGCTGCTAGGTCCTACCTTCACAATTGCAACTGTACCGGTCTTACCACGCAAAAGAAGCATTTCACTATCATCAAGTAAAATGTTCTTGCCTGAAGTTGAAACTTTCATTTTAAAATTACGTAATGAACCGATGTTGCTTTAACTTATATTTTAAATTCTGACACATTTCTGGATTGGCATGATGGGCACATAACCTTTTTACCAATTCCCTTAAACTGATTTTTACAATCATCGCAAATGTATTCTTTTAAAGGTAACTTACCTTCTATATTTACGTCGAATGCATCTCCAACACTACACATATTTATCACCTCTATAATCTATAATGAATATACATTGCTTCAATCTGTTCAGATTAAAACCTTTCCATCGTCAGCCCTGAACAATTTCAGTTCGCAGGTCTCCAATGGGAGCAACACGTTCTGCAAAAGCATTATGTCGATGGATGCTTTCTTCATTAATCTGTTTAATCGTGATCACTGCATCATCAGGCAGATGACTGAATGTCTGGACAACATTTTTTGCCATTGTACGTACACAGTCTTCAACAAACTTTGGATTCATGTGTGCCCTTTCAACAACAACCGCTTCATCTGACCGTTTTAACAGTTCAAATATACTTGTACTCATGGATTTTTCAATAATCTCTATTATCACCTCAAGTGAGACATCAATATCTCCTCCGACCTCGATCGATATGATTCCCCGGCCCCTTTGGTTATGGGTCGCCATAGGAACTTTATGCAAGAACGTTGCAACGGTCTTCTCATCAATTCCAAGAGCAAGCAATTCATTATGTGCATTCTCCCTCATAATTTCCTGTGCACATGGGCATGCAGTCATTCCCATGACTTCAGCACCTATGAGTTTATTAACTGTAATGGAATCGTTTTTCCCTCTTTTAGCCATGGATTCGGCAAAGATGTCAACAACTTCCTGACATTCCATTTTCGTTGCAGGTGATTCTCTCTTGACAACATATTCACTTTTCATGATGACTTCTGCTTGTGTTGCATATTCATGACGGTCTAATAAACTACGTGCAACATCGCTGCACAATTGTTCTATCTCATAAACCGGTTGATTCACTGCTTTTTCGAGCACTTCGTCGATAGCTTCAAAGTTGCGGGATAGGTTTGCGCCTTTTCGGTCAGATGGCAAGTCCACAAAAATATCAAATACTGAAATGAGTACGATTGGACGCTTGTCCTTTCGTCTGATCTCTACAAGTTTTTTAACATCTGTGACACCAACACGTGTCAGGTTTATTGGAATTTTAGGCTTATCTGCCTGCACATCTGGTAATTGTACAACTGGAAGTTCCATTTATATTACCTCAAAATACGGTATTGTCATTGAATAAATAGAGTAGCATTCATGCACTAATTTCAAGTATCCATCTCAAACGGATTCATTGCATGTAAATGTTATGATTTGATCGGCCTTGACAAAATTCACTCATTCCCCCTTATATGTCCAATGAGAAGTAATGCCACCATAATTTCAAGATACACAATTCTCCGAACATTATGTGCAATATTCTTTAGTTTTGTTTCAGTAGCCTTTCGTGGATTAAGCCTTTTCCTGATTGGAGATCTACTAACTAACCACTCCTGTGACTCCCCCCACATTGAATAAAGCATATTATTCCATCCTACAAATCCCTTGCTCTTTAATGTTACATTGCTACGAAGTAGAAAATAAGGAGTAACATTACTTATCTGTACCAGATCTATGATTCAGCGACAAGCATAAATTACGTCTCCAAGAACATTCATCAAATTTGGATTACAATTAAGAGTTTTCTCAAAGGCATAAGGGAACATAGTAACAAACACACATCATGAAAAAAATATCTATATCGGTCGGATTAACCTGAATATTGATATTACCCACACGATGTTAGAAAGAAACAAAAAATGTCTCAAATAATATCGGTTTTCCTGCAAAAACCTAATCAATTTAGGATTTTATTCAATTACCTAACAGTAGTAGGGTAGATTATTAACATACCTAACTATATTAAGATTAGGCATACCTAAATAGAAGTTGAACTAAATCAAAGTCCGTGCACATAAAGATCATTAAAAAATGGCATGGATCAATCTTAAAAGGTGAAACTGAATGCGTTTAAACGATACGAATCTCTTACAAATAAAACCGGATGAACCCGCCAGAATTGTAGATATTGGCGGAGGTTGCGGGATCAGGCAAAAACTGAACCTCAGGGGAATCTCTGAAGGCAGTATCGTGCGTGTGATATCTACCAACGGTCCGATAACCATTGAAGTCGATCGAAATGTCCTTTCGATCGGGCGCAGGATGGCACAAAAAATAAAAGTTACCAGAGTGTGATCGAATGGAAAAAAAATTATCTGAGATGGAATACGATGAAGAAGGAATCGTAACAGGCATTGAAGGAACACTACGAAAAAAAGTGGCTGGAATGGGTATCAGGGTTGGCAAGAAATTGAAGATGATCACAAAACAGCCAGTGAAAGGTCCGGTAGTTGTGGTCGTCGATGAAGCAAGCACCTCCCTTGGACTGGATGTAGCAGAAAAGATAAGTGTGGAGATGAAATCGTGAAAGTCTTGCTGATGGGACACCCGAATGTAGGCAAAAGCGTATTCTTCAACCGTCTGACAGGGGCGAATGTTACCGAGTCGAACTATCCCGGGACCACGGTTGACTTTACGAAAGGATGGATGAAGATCGGTGGTGAGGATGTTGAGCTGGTGGATGTACCAGGTACGTTCTCTCTTGATCCGAAGGATAAAGCAGAGGAGGTTGCTGTGACAATGCTGCACGAAAATCAGGATGCGAAGATAATCTGTGTTATCGATGCATCCAAAATAGAACGCGGGGTTTATCTGGCACTGGAAATTCTTGAGG
>DQIO01000124.1 GCA_020793555.1 Methanosarcinaceae archaeon
GGAACAGTGTCAGATCATATATCTAGCGATATTGTATGGTTGACTCGACACTAGTTTTTACTATGACTATCAATACATTACTATTACTACATTTAAAAAGTTATTCTCTTCTATAATTGTCACAATGGATTATAAAATTACCTCCAAAAACTCAAATATTTCAGCAATCATTTATAAATTGTATAAAAATGGGTTAGTGAAGATGTAAGTTAATAGAAATCCTCAATCAAAAAGATAAATCCCCCCGCAATCAACATCATGTTTATCCTATGTTTGGATTTCATCTCATAGATTACAATAATAACACATGCAAATGCATAGGCTTCAACTCAAATTGAAGTTTAAGCAAGAACTAAATAAAATCTCCATCCTCTCTAAAATGAAATATGTTGTATGGAGGAATGATGTGATGAAGTCATTAAAATTCTTGTTGATACTAACTATGATAATATCGCTGGTTGCATTTAGTGGATGCACAGGAAACGATGTTGATACTGATGATGGCATTCAGGATCAAGTTGAGGGTGAAACACCACCATCAAATGACATACCCCCGCAATTTGATGAAACTGACAACGGCGAATACATTTACGGGACTGCCGTTGTTGAGGATATCGAGATCCTGATACTTGAATCATCTCCGGTTCAGGTAAATGTGGTTGCAAAAGGTTACCTGCCTGATGGATGCACGGAAATAGGTGATATCACAAAAAGCAAAGATGGAAACACATTCGTCATAAATATAGAGACGATTCGGCCTGCTGATGCAATGTGTACACAGGCGATCGTTCCTTACGAAGAAGTGATACCACTTGATGTGTATGGACTAAAAGCCGGAGCATACAATGTGGTTGTCAACAGCGTAAGCGATTCTTTTGAACTTGCCCTGGACAACTTGCCACAGACACCTTGATCCCGGATCAATATCTAAGTGCCGCCCTGCCTGCGCAAAAACAGGCAGGGTCGCAAAAATGTTTGGGTTCAGAGTCCCAGTGCCATTCTTAGCAATACAAAAAAGGCAACCACGAAATCAAGGAAAACAACTCCGACAAATACTGCAAGTCCGATTTTGATCAACTTGGAATACTTGCCAAAGGAAGACACAACATCCGGTACGAAATCCAAAGTATCGTCTATTTTGGATATGACTGATTTTGTTTCTTCAAGATTATCGTTCAATGTGTCAAGAACCGTATCGATCCTTGGCTGTTCTTCGTTCTTAAACTGCTCAAGGATTCCTTTCAATTCATCCAATGTCTGGGGAATAACGCCTGATTCATCTTCCCACCTGTATTTTAGTAGATCGGATTTACGATCGATCTTTAACAGTTCCCTTTGATAGAATGCGGTCTGTGCCCTGAAATTTGCATAATTTCTCTGATAACCATCAAACTTAGTATTTAAAGAAGCAGAGATCATTGCACCATATGGTTGCATTGAAGCACTCGAACGTATTGGAGTGCCCAAAATTGCAAAATTAAATTTGTTTGAATCCACAGTATTGTTTCTCTCAATTTCTTCAGTGGGTTTTGAAATGTTTGCCCTGTATTCTTCCTTAACTACCTTAACATCGCTACGCAGGTGTTTTTCCATTACATTACTGCCGGATTCATGTTTATTTATCAACTTTTTAGACTTGTCTACTGCAACATCAACCTTAGTTTCAAGTTTATCTTTGTCAATCACAACACCGGGGTCTTTTCCTATATTGATACCTTGTATTTTCCAAAAAAGCTATCCAATGGTGAAGCCTCTGCACCTTCGGCATTATTCTTAATATGCAATCTGGAGTCCACATGTGTACCTGTATGGCTCCCGATGGTTATGATTGATTCATTCACCTTATCTGTGGGGATGGATGCATATCTGACGATCGAAGGTTGTGGGTTATCAGGATATACCATCATCCCTTCCACTATTGGCAATGAAATATCGTAGAATTTCATACGAATGTTTTCCCCTATTTCCTGACTTTGAAATGTTTTGGATATAACTTTATCTTTTGAAAATCATTTTCATTGGAATAGTGCTGCAAAAAAGCACCAAGATAAAATGCAAAAGGATTAAATGATATGTTATGGGGCTGTGATGTGATTTTTACAGCCTCGAATTTTTAGTTTTAGTTGAGCAAGGTCAAAGATCCCGGATTTCGTTTCGCTTAAATCAGGGGCATCTAAGGGGTGCATAAGAATTATAATTGTATTGATATTCCGATATTTCTTATATGATAGACACATTAATTAATAAATAATAAAACGGTATCATTATTATCATGATGCAAATATATATGTAGTATGGAAACCTATATATATGATATAATAGAATTATTTTTCTTTAAATAAGGGAATAATTATTTTTTTTAGTAATTTGGAGGGAATAATAAATGGTGGATAGGGATAGGGATAAAATCCGAAATGAGATTGAACCCAAACTTGATGAAATTAAAACTGACTTGGAAATTATATACAGTCCAGAAAACATAGAAGAAGTTGTGAGAATAAGTCGAGACCTCAGCTGTTTATCTTCCGATGATATATTTAAACCATTTACTATATAAATGATTTCTGGAAATGAGACTATTGAAATAGTCAAACCTTTTAGCCAAATACGGAATGAATTAGAGAATTCTCCTCAAAGTAATTATTTATGCAATTATCTTAATTCATTAGATGTTATTACATATGTTATCGAAGATGATTATATTGACAAGGATTATTTAATAGATTATTCTAAATTTTATGCACGTTCCTTCCAAGATATTAATAAATTTACGAAACGGTTACATTTCTTTTCAGAATCTTTTACTAATGAAGATTTTTCTGCATTATTATCAAATGGTAATAAGAACATTTTTCAAAAATTAGCGAATTCATATCTTGGATTTATTGTAGTCAAGCCCATTCGTAATATAAGAGGGGACGCATTGATTGGGCGCACTATTTTAAAAACATATCCTAATGAAGTTAATAATGGTGATAAGAGATATTATCTAAATGAAACACATCAAGTATATCTCTTCGGGATTCCGTTAGAAGTTAAATCACTACCTTTCCAAACACAAGATACAGTGGTTGGTGCTTGCGCTACTACTGCTTGTTGGACAACACTCCAACCCTTAAAATCTCTTTTCGGTATTCAAAAAGACTCTCCTTTTGAAATCACTGAAAAATCCGTTTTAATTCCATCGTTAGAAAATAGAAACTTCCCAAATAATGGTTTAACTATACTCCAAATGAAAAGTTATTTCAACTCCATAAATTTGGAAACTGAATTTATAGATATTAATAATATTGAAAAATTAAAAAATTACACTAATAATGATGATGTAGTTGCTGATGCTGTAAAAGCCTATATAAAGATGAATTTACCAATTATTGCAACTTTAAAACTTTTCAAAGAAGAAAAAGTTACTGATTTGCATGCTGCTGTAATAAGTGGCTTTCGACACAAGAATGGAGTCCTAAATGAATTATATGTTCATGATGATCAAATAGGGCCATATTGTAAAACATTACCAAACGAAAATTTTAGTCGATGGATAAACGAATGGGTCAATGTTAATGGATATACTGATGTCTTGGTCCATAAATTGATGATTCCTATCTACCCAAAGATACGATTAAGTTTCAACTCTATTTATCAAATTTATTTAGATTATAAAAGGAAACTGGAGATTCGTTCAGAAGGTTTAATTCCAGATTTATATTTGATTGAAGCAAAAAAATATAAAAATTATTTATGTAAACATTGTATTTTTGATAATAAAGAAAAAATTCTTAGAAAACCTTTTCCTAGATTTCTATGGATTATTAGATTACATTTTCATGGAATGCCTATCATAGATTACATTTATGATGCAACTTCTGTTTATCCAAAAGAACGAAATATAACTTTTAAATATTAATATAATGAGTTGCAGAATTACAAATTTGTCAAGTATTTTCCTATTATTATGAGAGATTAAGTTGCATTATCCGTCAAATTTAAAATTCAACATTTATCCTAGTGTCGCGTCAACTTTCAAGTGTCGGATTATGAAGGGCATAGGGCACAATTATAAAATCAAA
>DQIO01000123.1 GCA_020793555.1 Methanosarcinaceae archaeon
TGGGTGTTGTTGCCTTCTTCTTCATTTTGATTATAATCTCATCGCCAACCACTTCTCCTTTACATCTGCAGTTGATGAAATCAGAAAAAATCGTTTTTGGAGTGCAATCCTCAAATCTCTTCAGATCATCGGCAAGCAACCTGTAAAGTGTATCAGCCACAATTGTCATAACAACATCAAAATATATTCGAATCATAAACGGAGAACTCAAAGCGTTAAGATTGAAAAAATGAACAAGCTCAGAGAATTTGTTTTCGATCAGCCAACGATTTGCATACTGCAAAGCCAGGGTTTTAAGCTCGATCTCAAAATTATTTGTAATCAGAAACGTAGGTAGTTGCCGACCATGTTCTTTAAAAATTATCTGACGAACCTTGAAATTAGTCCGTGGCAATGTGATCTGACTCTCATGCATCTTGAACTTATTGAATTTACGTTTCTCTTTTTTTAAGTCTACTTTAATCCAATCCTCATCAGGAATGCTATTTGCATTCTCAATCAACTTCTTACCACGTCTCCTCAATGTGATAAACTTAATATTGTCAATATCAAGTTTTTCTAACATCTCATATGTCGTCAGTTTGGAATCAAACACCAATGTCTGTTCAATAATCCCCTTCACATCTGTCCAGTAATCCACAAAGTTCATAATTTCATTCGGCTCATTCTCTCTATCGATATCTGTATTTGCATACAATAAGTGTCTGGATTCACCATCTTGGGCAAAGAGTGTCAGTGCACTTTTCAAACGTTGATGCCTCGCACCCACCCAGTTATCATACATTTCTGACTTTTCTCCGTAATGTGGTATGGAGTGAAAATCTAAATTGATGGTATCTCCTTGATAGTATTGTGGATATGTAGAACTCATGTGTGATATGAACTCTTTCATGAAAGATTGGATCGATTCCTTATCAACCATGTATGAATATGTTGATGTGGCAGTTGTTTTCGGTGGAACGTTCAATCCCGCAAAGAAACCAAAGCCTGCATCATGATTGTAATTTGATATTTTGGACAGTCTTTCATGTCCCATCAACTTAAGAGCCAATATGGAGAAAATAGAATTGATCTTTGATAGTTTCAAAGTTTCGGGAAATGATACTGATGATATCAATTCATACAAGCCGGTTTGCAGAATATATGGTATAAAGTAGTACATTCCACCGACCTGACATTCGAATTTATGGTTCTCAAGTTGTTCGAGATCTATGGCTGTTGATATTTGTGGCAGAAGCGTGTTTTTTTTGTAAGGTCAAGTTCTTCCTTTGTTCTACGTGGTAATTTTGCGAACCCTTCGTCCTTGATTATTCGATCGATAGTCTGAATGCTTGTATGAAAACCCTCTTCTGATAATATGTCTCTGATGTCGTATACTGAATGGTTGGATTTTCGAAGTGAAATTATTCTTTCTTGTATGAAATCCGAGGTTTGCCTTTGATTTGGTCCATGATGTGGTTTCAAAAAGAATTCAATGTTCCCGTTTATAAAATTGCTTACAAGTGATTGAAATGTGGATGCGGAATATCCTGATCTTTCTGCAGCTTCTTTTTGAGTTAATGATTCCAAAAAATATGCTCTAAGAGCTTCATATCTTTTTTGTGCAGATTCTTTTGGGTTCGAGAAATACTCGATAGGATCGATTTTATCAGCCTCGTACATATGTATATATTATGGAACTTATAATATTTAAATAAACGGCTGACGAAAATCGGTGTTAAAATAAATAATTTTGCCACAGGCTGGTTGAAGGAGGGAAATGTGCCGGGAAGGCCGGTGGACACTATCACAAACGACGATGGGTCGCTTTTTGTGAGTGATGATAATGCAGGGAAGATATATTGGATTTATTATGAAAATAGAAGTACGTGATTTCTGTTTTTATTTGGAATTGGATGCTTATGAAAAACTTGCTGACAGGTATTATATTTATTTTTAATCAATCGCATTCATTTAAAACGGGCACGCCCATTTTGAATTGGTTTTTGCTCATTTTTCATTATATGTGCCGCAGTTGGTTAGTGGAGTCATTAAGTCCCAACTTATAAAATTATAATATATTGAATATATATATCAGAATGAAGCAGAATACTTCTTACTCACCAAACATCGACAGGGGGGAATAGTTCACAATTTGGTAATAATCTGCTTTTGCATTAAATCACCTTAACAATCGTATTTGGCAATTTGTTTCTTAATGTTATCCCAACAGTTACATCTTACTGCCTTATTGTATCCGAGAGATTTGCCAATCTGGAAATACTGCATTCCAACTATTGACATTTGCAATTATACAAGCAACAGCGACTGGCTTATGCCATCGGGCATTTGGAGTTGTCTGCGGCAACTGCCGCTTAAGTTCTTTCATCAAACGAGAAATCATCGGGTTCTCCAACTCAATCAGGCAAAGATACTTGATCGGCTTGTCAGTTTTTTCTTCAGCCCAACGATAGATAAAGGTGTCCCTAAATTTTGTAACAAGAATCTTGACAAGACCATTAAATTTGGCGTTGTCGGAAAATATAGGGGAATTGCGGTAATCTTTTATCTCAATAAAAAGATAACTGTCGTCCAATTCCACGACAAAGTCCACTGCTTTCATGCAATGAGATAAACCATGGAAATTGGGACTGGCCTTATCCTGCTCATCAAACTTAAATCCAGTCAACGCATCAGAAAAATCAAATTGCAGTGTTCCTTCTTCTAGAATCATTGCCCTTTATCTCCCATGGACTGCCGGATCTCACGCTCAACCAGATCACCAAAGGTATCATCAATGGCATTGGGCGAAATATCCAGATAGTTTGCGGTTGATGCCACACAGATTTCAGTGCTTTCTTTATCACGATACAAACTGTGAAATATTATTTCATCGCGCTCATCTATTTGAAGATCAAACTCTTTTAAAATCACATAGTCATGGGTCGTAAGGAAGATTTGGACTCCCATGCGCTGTAGCTCGATAAGAATCTCCACAATCGTTTTCATCAGACGTGGGTTTAGGTTGGTTTCGGGTTCGTCCCAGAAAAGTATTGAGCCATTTAGCAGTGTGCCATTTTGGATGAGCACCCACAAAAGAGCCAGTTTTCGAATGCCCTCAGCCAGTAAAGTAAATTCAAGATCCCCCTGTTTACTTTTCAGGAAAAACTCTTCGTTCTTGCTGACAACTTTACCATCCATCGATTGTTGCAAAATATCTAACAGTTTTTTTCTTGTACTGTCGGTTGGTCCTTTGAGAGATCCAAGAAATACTCGATCAATGATGTCGGCATAGACTTCTTCAAAGTGAATGTTACGCAAACTGTACAGTGAACGAAAACCGGGTGCGTTCGCCATCATATCTTTCACGGGGATATAAACTGACTCCAGAGGTGTTTCTATCCATTGCTTATGAGCACCGGAAACGGTGGCATTTTCAAAAGACTTCGTATGATTAGATAACGAAAGGCGGATATTGATCGATTTGTCTGCTTTTTCTATACGACGTTGTACTTCGACATAGCCTTGGATGCTTCCAGCAGAACGTTTTGCCAAGCGGCCTGTTTGTTCTCCTGATGGGAGGAAAACCTTTGTTATCTTTTCGGCAAAACTTTTCTTGCTCTTGGTGATGTCACAAGCTGAATAAATCGCCTTTAGGGCATGGGTTTTACCTGTGCCATTTTCGCCAATGAATATGTTGATGCCTGGCGAAAAGTTAACCTCCAATTTTTCGAATGCGGTAAATTTCTCAAATTTTATTTTTTCTATCATTGCCAGATCTCCCTTCATTACTACATTTACAACTTTTCAGATTATTGACAATTTTTATATTATAGCAACATTCATCTAATTGTTGCATACTATATTTTCGTTCAATCCATACTAAGCAGATTCAGTTCGATATTTATTAAACTTCTGAGTTGATCGGCCTTGGGACAAAATTACTCAATCTGCAATCCCATTATTTCGCAGTCTTTTTCAGTGAGCTCCACCACACGGACATAATACTCGGCATAAAATCGTTCAAAAAAATCTATAATCCGCTTCTTATCC
>DQIO01000122.1 GCA_020793555.1 Methanosarcinaceae archaeon
TTGTACGTATTTTTTTTTTCATATAGCCTCACAATTATGGGCCAATCGCTCAGACCAAATTATTACCCCATAATATTCCTCTTAAATTCTGCCGCTATGCTCTGCTAGCCGGTAAAAACGCACCTTTATGAAATCGTTCAATACGAAAAATAACAGGGCATATACCCAGATAAACAAACCCATACCCCATCCGATGGGCTCCATGAAAATACCGTACACAGCAAACAGTGTTGCTATTATCTGGGTTGATTCAGCTGCCAGGATCAATGGAGCTGCCGGGAAAGGCCTGACCCAGAAATGATCTCCACCGGTGCGTGCCAGATAGATTGTCATATGACCTGCCACTGCCAGTTTCAGGAAGATAATGGTCTGGATGGTCATTCGATCAAAATGGAGCACCACTTCCCCCATCCAGAACAGCAGGAAGGTGGAAAAGACCCCGGCCACACCCAGTACGGCAGCAATGGTCAAAACCTTGCGCATATCCCAGCGCACCGATTTTTCAATTCGCCTGGTGTTATCATAAGCAATCATCATTATGGGTATATCATTAAGCATCGCCAGTAACACGATCATCATGGCTGTCACCGGGAAAAAATTGAATATTAGGATCGCAAGTGTCAGGAAGATCAATATGCGGATAGTCTCAGCAATGCGGTAGATGGCATAGTTATTCATGCGCTGGAAAATCTTGCGGCTTTCTATGATGGCATCGATTATCACTGAAAGTCCGGGACTGGTGAACACAATATCTGCAGCCGATTTCGCTGCATCCGTGGCACCTGCGACTGCAATTCCAACATCGGCTCTTTTCAATGCCGGTGCATCATTGACCCCGTCCCCGGTCATGCCCACAATATGTCCCCTGTTCTGGAGTAGTTCAATGATACGATATTTATGTTCCGGGAATACCTGGACAAAACCACCTGCTTCCTCAACAATCCCCTCATTTTCAGGTTTATCGTCAAAAAGTACAAGATTGGTGCTCAGGTTAACCTGCTGTGCAATCTCTCTGGCAATAGCAATGTGATCACCAGTCACCATTTTTACATCCACACCCATGGATTGAGCTGTCTTTATGGTATCTGCCGAGTCTTCCCGAGGAGGATCGTACAGACCGAGCAAACCTACGAATTGCCAGTCCCCTTCCGAATCGGTCCGTGCCACACCAAGGGCACGGTATCCTTTTGCAGCGAATGAATCAACATATTCATTGATTTTCAATGCAATGGGTTCTTTATTGATAATCATAGAGAGGACAGCCTGCGGTGCTCCTTTGGCAACTTTGAAACGGTCGCCATCCCCCTCTACTGTAGCCTCGGTCTGCTTTGAAACCGGATCAAATGGTTTGAACTTTACTACTTTAAGAGCACCAAGAGCCTTGTTGATCTCAGTGTATGTTTTTATCGTGTCAAAAATGGCATCATCAATTGGGTCCCGGTCTTCTTCCCTAGATGCAAGGGCGCTATTTAGCAGCACATCGTTGTCTGAAAATCCCGGGAAAGCCTTCACTTCACCAATCGTGAGCTCGTTTTTGGTGATTGTACCGGTTTTATCTGAACACAATATATCCATGCCTGCCATTTCCTCGATGGCTACCAATTTGCTCACAATGGCTTCTTTTTTGGCCAAGGTTGTTGCCCCTACTGCCATTGTAACAGTCAAGACCGCAGGCAGTGCCACAGGGATTGCTGCCACTATCAGGACCAGAATGAACTGGAGGGTGTCAAATATACTATCATGGCGAAACATCGACACGATAAAAATAACAGCCACCAGAACGAGTGCAAGTATTATTAAATAATTTCCGATTTTGATAATGGCTTTTTGGAAGTGGCTTTGGGTCTTTGTCCCGGCCACCAGACTTGCGGTTTTTCCGAAATATGTGTTTACTCCTGTTGCCACCACAAGGGCATCCATCTCTCCCTGTTTGACAATGGAGCCTGTATAAGCGATATCAGATACATGTTTTTCAACAGGAAGGGATTCACCTGTAAGTGTGGACTCATCAGAGAGCATATAATCCCCATCTATGAGCTTAATATCGGCAGGAACAATATCCCCCAGACGCACACGCACCACATCCCCGGGCACGAGTTCCTTGCTGGATATTTCAGACCATTTCCCATCACGAAGTACCCTTGCCTTTAGTGCAAGCCTCTTTTTTAGTAATTCTATGGCATTGTCTGCCTTATTTTCCTGCCAGAACCCTACTACAGCGTTTACCAGTAAAAGAGTAATGATAATCCCGAAATCTTCCCAGTGGTGAATAAATGCAGACAGCACGGCTGCCACTTCGATCATCCATGGAATCGGGCCCCAGAAATAGTTCAGAAATTTTATAAGAGGGTTGACCTTTGTTTCCTGAATCTCGTTTGCACCAAATTGCTGAAGTCTCGCAGCCGCTTCAGAAGGAGACAAGCCTGTCCTTGAGGATGAAAGATTTTCCAGCAATTCTTCTATCGATTGATTTTCTGCTTCATCAATACCTATGAAATTTCCTTGCATGAAATTTTCAATTCCCCCTTTACACTTTTATAAATACAATTGATTTCATATTTAGCTTATCCTAACGGCCGAGTAAATCCCTTATCTCCTCCACCACTTTCTCTCCTTCTGGTGTATCTTCCACTACATATATTACAGAACCAATGAGCAGGGCTGCAATTCCCAATGTTACTGAGGCGATAGGCAGGTTAACGATCATGACAATGCAGGAAACGATTCCAAAGATCGGAAACAGTGTACCCATTGGCATTTTGAAGTAGTTTTTTTCTGGAGGCATCTTCTTTTCTTGCTTGATTAACATGTAGGCGCTCAAGTTAACAAGAATCATAGTGCTGAGTATAGCTACATTTGTGAGATTCACGATGGAATCAAGACTTCCCATTATAATTAATAAGGCCGTAATTCCGGCACCCAGTAAGATGGAATTGACAGGTTGATTGTTCTTGAGTCTGGTTAACCTTCCGGGAATCTGTTTTTCACATGCCATCTCAAGTGTTACCCTGGATGCACCGATAATATTTGCATTTGCAGCGGATAATGTAGATATGGTAGCTGCCAGTGCCACAAAAAAACCTCCATGTGTACCCAACAATACCACAGCAGCATCGAAAACACTTTCACTATTGTAAGCTGGTAAGTTTGCAGAAAGAACTGCAATGACCACACCAATGTATATTACCGTAACAATACCAATAGATGCCAATGTGGCTTTAGGGACAGTTTTACTGGACTCTTTAATCTCACCTCCCATCATACTAATTACCTGAAAGCCCATGTAGGCAAAAAAGACCATTGTCATCCCCTTAAATACCCCGCCTGTGCCCTGGGATAGGAATGGCTCAAAACTTGTTCTCTGGATCTGGATCACTCCACCAATTATAAACAGGATCAGTATGCTGACCTTTGCAACCACCATGGCCACTTCCAGCTTCCCTGCTTCTGATATTCCCCTAAGATTCAAGGCAGTGAGGAGGACGATTGCACCTAAGGCACCCAGTCTGGGGTCCAGGTTAATGCCCAGCAGCAGGTTGAGATATATTCCAAAACCGAGCAGCACGAATGATGTGGCGATTAACAGGCTGATATACATGGCCCAGCCTGCGATAAATCCTGGATAATCCCCGATCATCTTCTTGGCGAATAAATATCCACCTCCGTCTTCTGGAAATATGCTGGCAAGTGCGGCATAGGACAGGGCTGAGAATGTGACAATGACACCACAAAAGAGATATGATAAGATAGCTGCCGGTCCGGCAACATTGATGACCACTCCGCTTAGCACAAAAACTCCTGCACCAACCATGGTGCCCACTGCAAATGCAATGGCGGCAAACATACTCAAACCTTCACTGCGTTTCACACTATCGCTCATAATAGACAGGTTATTTCTTTAGCTCAATAAGTTTTGGGTGGTGTCCTATATTTCGTGACCTACACACTTAAACATTAAAAATTCTTTCCATGTCCATGGATGTTCCGTAATTCCTTCT
>DQIO01000121.1 GCA_020793555.1 Methanosarcinaceae archaeon
CCACAGAAGGCTACTGCATGAATTGCAGCAATATAATTGTTGCTGATGAGTCAAAGATCCGTTCTTTTCCTATGGTTTGAGCTGCGCCCTCTCGCCTTCACTCTGCCCGTGTGCCCGTCCCGATCTGCTCCGCCCGCTCTTTTGCAATTTATCCGAATGATGCAGGAAGTTCCTTCCTCGGTGCATAAGGTGGGGGTGCGTTCACTGAGTAACTTCACTCACTTGCTCGACTTTTAATGCCAATATTTATTTCCATTCAACCAGAGAATTGTACCATAATCTTTTACTTTGTAACGGAAAGATAGTTATACATTATACACTATATAATGGAATGATGTTGGAAGAGATAATAATACAGAACGCCTGGTGGAAGACTAAACATATCAGCGAATCCAGACTGGGTGCGATCGGTAGGCAGGATTTCGAGTCTCTGATACAGGAACTTGCAAGCAATAAAATAACATGTTTGTTGGGACCAAGGCGTGCCGGAAAAACAACCCTGATGTACGGGATGATCGATCATTTACTCAATAGCGGTGTGAATGAACGAAACATATTGTTCATATCTTTTGACAATCCAAAGATCAGGCTGGCATTACAAAATGGATTTGATGAAATGCTGATGGAGTATTCCGGCATGATGGTCAGGGAACCCATAGATAGTTTGACCGACACTGTGTATATCTTTCTCGATGAGATACATAAGCTTGATGATTGGGGAAATATCATCAAATACTGGCAGGATATGGGGCTGAAGATCAAGTTCATAGTTTCAGGTTCTTCATCACTTCGGATCTTAAAAGGCAGCGGGGAAAGTTTACTTGGGCGGATTTACTTTCACTTGATCTTACCATTGACATTTTCGGAAATAACCGGCAGGCAGGTAGATGCAGACATCCATAATTTCGATGACATTAAAAAAGCACATGACAACCTGATCTTGGAAAAGCAGGATCTGCTCATAAAATTGGATGATTATATTCTCAAAGGCGGTTACCCTGAAGTTTTTGACATGGACGATACGGAAAATGCATATGACGTTTTAAAACTTTATAAGACACTGACAATCAACAGGGATATTCTGGATCTAAAGGATATCAAAGAGCCAAGGATATTAAGCGACTTAACAGACCTGCTTTCAGATTTCATGTCACAGAGGATGAACTATTCAGCTTTTGCAGAAATTCTCAGTATAAAAGTGGACACTGTTAAAAATTACATTTCTTATCTTGAAGAATGTTTCCTCGTTTATACTGCTTACATATATTCAAAGAAACAGGTAATATCAACACGAAAGGAAAAGAAACTCTTTTTTATTGATTGCGGTCTTCGTAACTCTTTGGTTTTAAAAGAAATAAATGAACTCGAAAAAACAAAGATCGTGGAAAACCTTGTTTTTTCCCATGTGCTTTCCCTGAAAAAGAAAGAGTTGTTCCCTAAAATATTCTACTGGCAGGATAAAGCCAAAAATGAGGTAGACATAGTATTTACCTCAAATAACAGAACAATTCCCATAGAAGTAAAGTACACAAACGATATTGAGAAAAATGACCTCAAAGGTCTGGTTAAATTTTGTGAAACATTTAAGACAGAAGGCATAGTTGTGACAAAAGACTTGCTGAAAAAGGATGATAATATTACCTATATCCCAGTATGGCTTTTTTTGCTAATGACGCAGGCTGTTTCAAAAAAACCGGATGTTTCATGAGTTGAAGTCATAGGGGCGAGGAGTGGCCGGATTCGAACCATCTGTGCACTAATATGTAGGTTTGCAGATAGGGGCCCTGACTGAAATATAATTCAAGAGTTATTTAATAGATTCCAGCCCCCATCTCATCTTCAACTTTCCCGCCCTCTCTCGCCTTCACTCTGCCCGGGTGCCCGTCCCAATCTGCTCCGCCCGATCTTGGGGTTTTGGGGTGGCAGGCGCTTTTCGATTATTTCCTATCCAATATTTCTTACTCATTGTTGGCACTGAGTTTTCAATGACCAATACAAAAGAATTTAAACGAAAAGAAATGATTATTTCCATAACAGCAACAACTGCAATATCTATTATCTCATAGGAACAGATAAACAATTTTTATATATCTGTTTCGAATGAATCGGAATAGCGCACAATCGTCGCTTTTCTTGACCTCGGGATAGGACATATTGACACCCTCACTGCAAAAATCCTTGAATCCATTTCCAAACTTTATGAATACAGTACAGCCCTCATATCAGCCGCAGTAACTGGAAAGATCGATGTAAGACAGGAAGCTATGACATGATACGACAATTCCAACCGAAATTTGTGATTACGAACAGGATCGCGTCAGGTCTCACCATGATCGAGCGTGCAAGGGGTTTTCTGGAAGCGGCTGAGCTTTCGGAAGAATGGATTCGTTCCATGGGTGATAGAGCCCTTGTTTTGGAAGCGCATCATACCACGCATATCGAAGGAACACAGCTTACTCTGGATCAATCCAGACGTTTGCTGGCTGGGGAGGATGTAGCAAATGTAGATCCTGACGATGTCAGGGAACTTTTGAACTATCGCAGGGCATTCGATCTCGTTTCACAATATCTCGACAGCAGCGAACACATAACCGAAGAGTTTATCCTTGAGATCCACAAGCAATTGGTCGAAGGTGTACGTGGCAGCGCAGCAACGCCGGGCGAATATCGCAATGTCCAGAACTACGTCGTCAACTCCGCCACAGGCGATGTCATCTACAAACCCCCGTCACCCGAAGAGGTATCCGGGATGATGGAGACTCTTGTAGAATGGTTAAATAGCGAAACGGAAATACATCCGATACTTATGAGCGGCATCTCCCAGTTCCAGTTGGTGCATGTCCACCCCTTCTGGGATGGCAACGGTCGCACATCCAGATTGCTCTCGACACTGTGCCTCTATCGGGCCGGTTACGACTTTAAGCGGCTCTTCACAATCAGTGAGTATTATGACCGGAACCGAGCCGTATTTTACAAGGCGATTCAGGACGTTCGGGAACAAGACATGGATATGACCAGGTGGCTTGAGTACTTCGTTGAAGGGCTGGCTACACAGATGCAGGAAATGGTAGAGCGTGGGAAAGGAGCAATGCGCAGTGACCTGATCGTGAAACAATATGATCTTAAAGAGCGGCAGGCGAAGGCATTAAGGTTTTTCTTAGAAAATGACGAGATGCACATGCGAGACATGGAGGCATTATGTCCTAAAGTTAACAGGCGAACATTACAGCGAGATTTACAGCAAATGGAAGCGCTTGGTATTATCAGACGAAAAGGAGTAGCAAGAAAATCATATT
Source organism: Methanosarcinaceae archaeon (assembly GCA_020793555.1). Taxonomy (GTDB): domain Archaea; phylum Halobacteriota; class Methanosarcinia; order Methanosarcinales; family Methanosarcinaceae; genus Methanovorans. The sequence goes on from DQIO01000121.1 coordinate 3,297, forward strand.
ATGTACTGGGAAACAAGGTACAATGAGGTCTAAGACATAGGATGACACAGTATCGCGATAAATTGCGACATAGTATTACGACAAATTGCGACAAATTACAACAAAATATGGCACAGTATCACGATATAGATTGCGACAAATTACGATATAGATTGCGACAAACTTGTGACACAGATTGCGACATAAACAAGACGAAAGGAAAGCGGTGAGTAAGATACATACGGAAGCTATATTCGAAGCAGCTATCGAGCACAATTAAATAACCGAGGGGGGCTACATTAAAAGGCAACCCTGAAACATTCATTCGTCCCGATCTGCTCCGCCCAGCCTTGTGGTTTTGGGGTGGCAGGCGCTTTTCGATTATTTCAGCGATTTTTGGGATATGCTTAAATAAAATATGACTTTTATTATTAAGTAGATCATAATGAAATATAATGACAGGATCGTTATTGACCACGCTATTTTAGGTGGGAAACCCATCATTAAGGGAACACGTCTCTCAGTGGAATTTATTCTTGAATTGCTGGGAAACGACTGGTCACATGAAACGATCATAGGGAACTATCCTCAGCTTGAGAACGAAGATATTTTAGCTGCGCTCAATTATGCTTCTCACCTGCTTAAGACGGAGCACATCTATCCGGTTCCACAGAAGGCTACTGCATGAATTGCAGCAATATAATTGTTGC
>DQIO01000120.1 GCA_020793555.1 Methanosarcinaceae archaeon
GTTGCCAACCCTTATTCAAATCCCGTAGTGTAAGGCTTTGTGTAACAAAGTACATCCTGTGTAAAAAGTAAAGAGTCGGGGCATAATTCAACTTTATACAAAAAAATAGTAAATATTCAAAAAAATAAAATGAAAGAAAACCCACTCGATGGATCCTCCTTTTAATCCGAAATGGTTGCAAACATCCTTTTAATGTAAACTGCAGCCAATACCGCATATACTGCCGCAGCTACGATAGTGATATCCTGTAAGGATTTTATTGGCGTCTGATATGACACAAGGAATGTTGTTCTTACAAATAACAAACCTGAATATACTGTTATGCATCCCATAAAAGCAGAAAGAAACATCCAAAAATCAGATGCGCCTCTCGTAGCCCGGTATAGCTTATATCCATTGTAAGCAGCCCAGCCTGATGCTGCAAGTCCCACAAATGCAATTATTGGATATGATGGATCAATATATAATTCTTTTATTAACAGAAAATCCATTGTTCACTCCTCCTCAAATGGTTCGTATATCCTGTACACAGAATATGCCATAAGTAAAAGTCCAAGTGGAAGCAATATATCTCCGACCATTATAAACAGATTATAATTGAACAGACCACCTACAACCGAGGACAAACCGTACATAAAAAGTAAAAATGAACCCAATGCAAACCAGTTCCATTCAGTCATATCCATTTTAAGGAATGTTGAATATAGCGCTTTACCAAGCATCAATAGGGCACCAGTGAAAAATATACTTGAAAACCAGTGAGTCCATTGACCCATGATGAATCGTCCGGAATCATCCCGAAACGGGATAGTATTACCATTGGCAATATCATCAGTTGTCGCAGGATACATAAACCCAATCACTCCCACAAACAGAATTATGACAATCGTTCCTCCAAAAAACATCTCTTTTGCATGTTTTGCAATCGATACCATATTTTTCCCTCCGATTTAATGTTTATATGTGACTTATTTAATTACAACAATCCATTATCACGACAAGCCTTCTCGACGAACGGTTTTGCCTTATCACCCATCATCTTTTTCAATACACCGTCTGCAAGTATGTTCAGTGCCTTTGATATCTGATCGGGATTTAATGTGCTTCTTTTCGCATTCACAGATGCCAATGCATCATCAAGATGCTTGCCTGCAACCTTTGGTCCGTAGAGAAGTTGGATCTTTCCAATTATTGCAGAGAAGATCGCATCCCTATCATTTTCACTAATACCTATCGGTGATTCCGGTACAACTTTTTCTACCGCCGGCACTGATGTACCATAAGATTCCGGTTCGGTAAATATTACTTCCTGTGGCAATTCAAGATTTGTTGCAGCTTTTTTGGTGACGAGATTCAATACTTGTAAATTTACATCGCTTGACGCAATGACACCAAGATACATCCCCACATTGCCCTTTGTAAAACAAATATAGCCATCTTGCGCCTCGATCAACAAGGATTCAAAATCTTTGGATTCCTGTACGATATCAGCAAGATAGAAAAGACTCTCTGAAGCATTGCCAAGTTCATCATTGAACAAAGCAGGGACATCTGATGCCGCAACTTCACCCGACCCTGTCGTGATGAATGAGCCAATAATTCCGTCTGTGCTCGATCTTATCTCTTCGAATATTCCCATGAAAATACCTCACAACAAAGAAGCCATCCCTGATTTAACAGACTGTATATTAGCATCAGGTTTTACTAATACACCAATGTATCCATCATCTTTCTTTGAAATTACCAATCTGTAATCCGACCCCTGTATAATAGTTATATGAGGCAATCCCAATACGAACATGCCACTAACCTCTTCTGCTGTGCTGCCCGCAAAAACAATAAGTGAAGCATCGGATTCAGATATATCAGATGATTCGACAATGGTTCCATCCGAAGATACAATTGCTACTCCTGCAATTCCCTCTATTTCTTTAATCTTATTAATTAAATCTACATCCATCCAAATACCGCCATCAAAGTATTATATTATATATAATGGTTTTTAAATTTAAATAAGCCTTTTGGAATTGTTAATGTAAAAACTTATAATATGTGTACTGATTTATCGATACATAATAACACTTTAAAACGTTAATCAAGTTTACTTGATTTAACCTCAAGCTAATTTTTTAATAAGTGTTATATAAAATACCATCCTCTAACCCACCAATTGTTATAGATTACAATAGAGACATAAAATCAGAGGTATAGATATGAGTTTAGTAACTGACGCAAAAAATGGCAAGATTACAGAAGAAATGAAAACTGTTGCTGCTTTTGAAGGACTTGAACCGGAGTTCATCAGACGAGGCATGGCAGCAGGCAGGATAGTTATTCCAACATCCCCATATCGGGATGTTCAACTATGTGGCCTGGGAGAAGGACTTACCACAAAGGTAAACGCATCCATTGGTTCATCATCCGACATCTCCAGTGTTGAGATGGAGATCGAGAAAGCACAAGCAGCCGAGGCCGCAGGTGCGGATACCCTAATGGAGCTGGGTACCGGAGGAGACTTCTTAGAGATTCGAAAGAGAGTTATTGACTCTATATCACTATCTGTCGGATCAGTCCCACTGTACCAGGCATTTATTGAAGCTGCTCATAAACACGGTTCCATCGTAGACATGACTGCAGACGATCTTTTCAAAGCAACCGCAGATCAGGCAAAACTTGGTACCAACTTCATGGCAATCCACACCGGTATCAACAATATTGTTCTTGAAAGACTTAAAAAACACGGTCGCTATGGCGGTCTTTGCTCCCGTGGTGGTGCATTCATGACTGCATGGATGTTGCACAACGAGAAGGAGAATCCATTGTACAGCGAATTTGATTACCTCTGTGAAATCCTCAAGGAACACGAAGTAGTGCTGTCCACAGGTAACGGAATGCGTGCAGGAGCTATCCACGATTCTACCGACAGGGCACAGATCCAGGAACTAATTATCAACTCCGAATGTGCACAACACGCACACGACAAATATGATCTTCAGGTCATTGTGGAAGGACCAGGACATGTTCCACTGGATGAGGTAGAGATGAACGTCAAACTCATGAAAGCTATGAGTAACCACAAACCATTCTACATGCTCGGTCCATTGGTAACTGATATATCCCCCGGACGCGACCACATCGTAACCGCGATTGGTGCAGCCACAGCAGCAGCAGCAGGCTGTGACTTCTTGTGCTACGTAACACCCGCAGAGCATCTTGCATTGCCAAACAAAGAAGACGTCATCGAAGGTGTAAAAACATCCAAGATCGCTGCACATATCGGCGACATGGTCAGACTTGGCAAGCGCGACGAGGATCTTGCTATGGGTCGTGCACGTGGCAGTCTTAACTGGGAGGAGATGTACAAGCATGCTCTTGATCCGGAATATGCACGATCCATCAGGGACAGCCGTGCACCTGAAGATGAAGATGCATGCACAATGTGCGGCAACTTCTGTGCACTTAAGATCGTGAACGAGAATTACGATCTCTTAAAGTAATGCCAACGGCATTACTTTCTTTCTTTTTTTATAATATATAGTGGCTGTCCAACAATTACTATCAGTAATAAATTTCTTGCTTATCTTTCGATTTAAAACTCCAATTCATCTTATTTTAATTTGAATTTTGAATTGGTGGACAGCCTCTGTAATTTGTAAAATTATGTAATCCAGGTTAATCGAGCGTCAGCGAAGATTTTCTTGTAGTGTTGAGTCAACCATACAATGTCGCGGGACGGAAGGGGTTAAGACAGATGCAAAAAACGACGCGAGCGCGCGCAGTGCGGCATGTTCCTACACCATGAACGCAAAATACAAAACGGTTTTTAAGCGGCGTCATATTTGCAGATACGAGAATTGCATTGTTGGGTTTGGCAGCAGTGGAATCCGCCGCCTGCGGCGGAAATTGATGTTCCGTTTTCTTTAGTTTAGGTCAATTGCTGTTACTTTCTTTTTAGTATCG
>DQIO01000119.1 GCA_020793555.1 Methanosarcinaceae archaeon
TGTATTTCATGTTAGTGGTACAGGAACGTGCCGCGCTGCGCGCGTGTGGTCGCGCCGTTTTTTGCATCTGTCTTAACCCCTTCAATCTAGCGATATTGTATGGTTGACATGACACTAGGGCTCGTTTTTAAATGTATGGCCCTTAACTCAACCGCACCGCATCCTCTATCGCCTTTTGCCATGCGTCAGCGTCATCAACCTCTATCTCGTGCCTGTGAACACCACTTCCGGATTCCGAAACAATGAGTTTTTGTTTTTTGAACAAGCCACCATTTACAACCTGCGATCCGATGATATTCTTTAGTTTTAATTCCACTCTCGATCCATCACGTAAGTTTATGATCGCAAACCGCTTGTTTGTCAGTACCAAAAATTGCGTACCTGTTCGTGTAAATCTAAAAAGATTCTCGCCTTTTAAGTAATCTGCTCGCAGATGTTCAAGTAATTCAAGCAGTTCAAGCACTCTTTCACGGTTTTTTGGCTGAATATCGATGATTTCGATCTCTTTTGAACCTATCAGTAAAAAAATGCGTTTTGATTCTGCGTGTAATCCAATAACCTTACTTGCACCGATGCGACGGGATATCTCAGGCTTACTTGAAAGAATACCTCCGGTTACTTTTTTGAAAAAGATATTCTTGTTCGTAATGACCATCGCAAACCTTTCTTTTCCGATTACAACAGATTCACTTGCAATAACCTCCTCGCCGTTCTTGAGAATTGCTCCATCAATCGCGGAATTCTTCTTATTCGGCAATTCTGAGACACTTGCCACGGGTGAGATTTGTGTCTGTCCATCAGGACAATAGCGGTTCAGCATCTCAACAAGCAAAGCGCCGCCGATGAGTTTCACATTATGTTCTGCAGCCTCCCCCTCCGCTTCTTTCGTAAAATTGGAAGTCGTAACAATTATCACTCCATCCACATTATCGCGGTATCGCAGGCTGCTGTATTCACGCACCTCTTTAACGCCCACAGCACCAGCGTATCGTTTGACCTGAACAAGCCACCTGTGGGATAAACCAAAATGCTCAAGCGAAAGTTCAATATCAATGCCGCCATCGTGGGAATAACGGGTAACACTTGCCCCATACCCCATCTGTTTGAACAGATATGCTACAAGATTCTCAAAATCGTCAGGAGTTGTATTCAAAAGATGGTTTAGAGTCCACTCGGCCATATCAGTCCTCGCCAACCGAGTATGAAAGACCGCATTCCGGGCAAGAATAAGTAATTATTGCTGCACCTTTTTTGCTCATCTCTTTAGTGGTATTCATCCACGTACCGCAGGTTATGCATTTTTGGTCGAAGATGGTACGATCCTTTGTAGATGGTTCATTTTTACCTGCCATTTTTTCACCTATTACAATTTTAAAATGTCTTTAATCTATATCTATCATCTGGATACTTAACATTTATTGATTCGGCGTGGTTGTGCACAATTCATGCAAAACAGTTAAATCTATTCAAGTATATTCCATAAATAAATTATGACTATAAAGATTGACAAAGACAAATGTGACAGGAACCGAATGTGCGTCATTGTTCCAGCATGTCCGGCAGGTGCTATCAAACAAAAGAAGATCGGCCCAATACTTGCCGATTATCCTGGAATTTATGAAGATAAATGTACCGAATGCGGAATCTGTATAAAAGAATGTCCGCATGGTGCAGTTTATAAAGCATAATTGAACAATTGTCGCAAGCCAAATATTGAGAGGAAGCGATATAAAATGGCAAAGTCAAAAAAAATTAAAAATGGAAAAAGTATCAAAGAAGTTGCAAAATTAAAATTAAAATTAAAAAGAAATCGATGTGACAAATCTCCTCTCTGTCCTGTTATAAAAATATGCACGCTAGATGCGATCACACAGAAAAGAAGAGGGTTTTTGAATTTATTTGCCGATTATCCGGAAATTGATCCAGGTAAATGCATGGGATGTGGAGTGTGCGTGGATGCGTGCCCGCGTGGTGCGATCTATATGAAACCGATCGACACGAAAAACAAAAACAAGTCTTATAAAAATAATTAATATCATTACAAAATAAAGGTGAGTTCAATGGACGAATTGGAAGCGATCAGGAAAAAGAAGATGGAGCAAATTATCAAGAAAAAGGAACTTGAGTCTTACCCGGATAAACCAATCAATGTCACAGATGCCAATTTCAATGAATTTATATCTAAATATCCATTGGTCGTAATTGACTGCTGGGCAGAATGGTGCGGTCCATGCCGTATGCTTGCACCGACCATTGATGAGCTTGCTGCACAGTACAGGGGTAAGATCGTATTCGGAAAACTCAATACCGACCAAAACCGTGCAACTGCAATGCAGTATAAGTTATCAAGCATTCCTGCGATGCTTGTATTTAAAAACGGAAAATTCGCAGGTCAGATTATTGGTGCAGTTCCGAAAGAACACATCATCCAGCAATTGCAACCTCTTATGTAAAAGCGGAAGTGAACTAAATGTCAAAACCAAGAATTGCAGACAGCCCAACAATACGTTTGATAGACCTTAAGTCAAAACCATACTTTATTGTCGCATCCGTAGAGGTTGGAAATACCACTACAAAGTGTATCCTGACAGCTACGAACATGGAAGATGGAAAGACAGGTCATGTTAATAAAGTTGTGAAGATGACAAGGGATGTGCGCGATCCTTTACCTGATGAAGCGGTTTTTGGAAGAACATTGAATGGTGTGGGACTTACACGCGAATCAGTATCCGAACTTGTTCGTGATACACTTGTTGAGGCTGTGAAAAAAGCAAATCTTGACATCAAGACCGATCTGAACTTTGTTGTACGCTCAACAGGAGTGGTTGCAGGTTTTGATATGCCGGAAGAGATTGGTGAGTTCATCAAAGCACTGGCGGACGGTTGTCTTATGGCAGGTGTCCCTCCAAAGAACATGACACCTCCAATGTCAATTGACAATCTGCCTGAAAAGTTCAGAAAGTTCAGTCTGCTTAAACAAGTTGTATTTGACGGTGCAGTGGCAAGTGTTATCCCGCCAATTGGTGCAACAGGCGTAGAAGTGGTTGCAAATGAAATGGAAGGCGAACTTGCAACAGCAGGTATCAAGGAAGGTGCCAAATGGGCTGATGTTGATTTCAGGAATCCGTGTCTTTCAATAGATTTCGGGACTACGCTTGATGGGCGAATCACCAGTGATGAACTGCCTTATGCAAAAACGATCGGTAATTTCTGTGGTTATGCAGGTGCCATTCCCGATGCCATTATCAAGGGCACGCACACGGTCGATGTAATTCTCGGAACAGCCCTTGATGTTTTTGATGAAAAATCAACTGATGTCCTGACACTTAAACTTAAAGGCAAGATGATACGCGAATACGCTAACAAGATCCTTGATTATGTCATCATAGAAAAAGTTCCAAAAAGCAGTACAAAATATGGAAGCGTGCCTGTAAATCCAAAAGCTGCCGATGAGATGAGAGTTGTCCTCATTGGCTGCGATGTTGGAGTGAACGGTTCTGACATGGACAAACTTTCAGAACTTGGCGGCGAGATACACAAAAAACACGGGCTCAAAATATTGTTTGCAGTAATCGATGAGGTCATGGCAAAGGTAATTTACCGTCTTGTCAAGGTTGCAAAGGATGAAGGACTTGTGTTTGAAAATTCATCCATTGGTATAACCGGAAGGGCAGGGATCAGCGGTAACAAGCCAAAACTTGCTTTGAAGTATCTTGGTGATCTCAATATCAACCACAAGATCGATGAGCGTGTGGTTTTCGTGGATGACGGACTTGCAAGGGGCGCGGCGGTTATGGCACGTTGCATGAACTCACTCGGCGCACCCAAAAACCCTCTTGGTGGTCGTTCCGGCGGCAAATGTATTTTGGGAATGAGAGTTAAGTTGCAGGGTTAATCGGTCTCGGCTTATATGGTTGTCAATTGCTATTTAACAAGTGT
>DQIO01000118.1 GCA_020793555.1 Methanosarcinaceae archaeon
AATCTCTTAAAACCCATGCTTGCCAGGGGTGAACTTCACTGTATCGGTGCAACCACGCTCAATGAATACCGCAAATACATCGAAAAAGATGCAGCACTTGAACGCAGGTTCCTGCCCGTACTCACCGAACAGCCCACCGTGGAAGATACCATCTCCATACTGCGCGGGCTCAAAGAACGCTACGAAGTGCACCACGGTGTCAGGATAAAAGATGCGGCACTTGTCGCAGCCGCAGTTCTGAGCGACCGTTACATCTCAGACCGGTTCCTGCCTGATAAAGCCATAGACCTTGTTGACGAGGCGGCATCCAAGATCATGATCGAGATCGACAGCAAACCCTCAGAACTTGACGCAGTTGACCGCAAGATCATGCAACTTGAGATAGAGCGGGAAGCATTGAAAAAAGAAAAGGATTCCGCATCAAAAGAACGTCTCGAAAAACTACAGCAGGAACTTGCAAACGTGCGCGCTGAATCCGATTCCATGCGGGCACAGTGGCAGAGCGAAAAGGATGCCATCGAAAAACTGGGTTCGCTTAAAGAACAGATCGAGGACGTAAAAGTACAGATCGAAACAGCAGAACGTGATTATTACCAGAACAAGGTCGAGAACCTTGACCGCGCCGCTGAACTGCGGCATGGAACCCTTCCCGCACTTGAGCACCAGTACGCAGAAGAGGAAAAGAAACTTGCAGAAAAACAGAGCGCCTCCACACTACTCAAAGAAGAGGTTGACGAAGAGGACATCGCAGAGGTCGTGAGCGAATGGACAAACATCCCTGTCAACAGGTTGATGGAAGGCGAACGCGAGAAACTGTCACACCTCGAAGATAATATACACAAACGCCTCATCGGACAGAACGAAGCAGTAAAAGCAGTATCTGATGCAGTCATACGTGCCTTTGCCGGGATCAAGGACCCTCAAAGACCGATCGGGAGTTTCATATTCCTTGGCCCGACAGGTGTCGGAAAGACCGAACTTGTCAAAGCGCTTGCTGCGGAACTGTTCGATGATGAGAACAATATGGTGCGGCTCGACATGTCGGAATATATGGAAAAGCACACAGTATCACGTATGATCGGCGCGCCGCCCGGGTATATCGGTCATGATGAAGGCGGGCAACTCACAGAGGCGATCCGTCGCAAACCATATGCAGTGATACTGTTCGACGAGATCGAAAAGGCGCATCCCGATGTGTTCAATATCATGCTCCAGATACTTGAGGACGGACGTTTGACCGATTCCCATGGCAGGACTGTGAACTTCAAGAACACTCTTGTGATCATGACATCAAACATCTGCGTGGACTATGCCAGTGCACGTCTTGAGAAAGGTGAAGATTATGACAAAATGCAGGAACTTGCACTCAATGAACTTGCCAGGCATTTCAGACCTGAATTCTTAAACCGCATAGATGAACTTGCCATATTCCACATACTTACAAAAGCCGAACTTGTCAAGATCGTGGACATCAAGGTTGCAGATCTGGTTAAGCGCCTGAAAGAGAAAAGGATTACACTTACGATCACAGATGCCGCCAAAAAGTATCTCGGTGATGCCGGATTCAGTGAAAAATACGGAGCACGCCCACTGCGCCGTGTGATCCAAAATGAGGTAGAGACAAGGGTCGGGAAGCTGATCGTTTCGGGTGAGGTTATGGAAGGTGCGGGTCTTGTTGTGGATGTGGATGATCGTGGGGTTTTGGTGAAGGTTGATTAGTGAGACGGGGATAAAAGGGATCACCCCAACATTGAGCAGATCGATATTAGACTGGATTAACAGGATTTACAGGATGGGGCGAGCCACTTACATCCTGTTCATCCTGTTCATCCTGTCCATTTATTCAAGCAATGCGATTCTATATTTGATTGCAAAAAGGCGGCGCAGTATTTCTTTTGCAAGTGTTTTTCAAGACGCAGATTTACACTGATTTACGCAGATTTCAGGTTGCAGCGGTGTGTATTCAAGAATTGGCAGCAGGGGCGGTGCATGGATTGTGCCAAAAGCACGGTATTCGGTGTAAAGTCAATACAAATCTTTAAAATCAATAAAAATGTATTTAGTCTTATGAATGCTATTGCGAATATGGGTCAATTGAAATTTGAATTGAAAAGGGAGTTGCGCCAGGAGATTTTAACGGAAGTTCTCGATATTATCAGGGATGAGTTCTATCCAACCGAAGAAAAAATCCGTACTGATTTTATAAAAGCAGTTGAAGAAGCCGAGCGCAGGGTGGCCGAGGGAAATGTTTCAACATATTCTGTGGATGAGTTTAAGAAAAAGTTTCTGTAACCATGTCTTACACTATCCAGCTTGATGCCAGTCTGGAGACAACTCTCCAAAAGCTCAAAAAGAAAGATAATTCCCTTTATCAGAGAGTGGTTCACAAAATAATAGAGATTAGTGATAATCCTGAAATGGGCAAACCACTCCGAAACGTGTTAAAGGGTAGATGGAGGGTTCATGTCGGTTCGTTTGTACTTGTTTATACAATTAGTCAAGAAAATAAGATGGTGATTTTTCTCGCATTTGAGCATCACGATAAGATATATCGATGATCTGGTCACTATGGGAACGATTACAATAAATGTGAACGACGATGTTGAAAAAATGTCCAGAGAAATCGCAAAAAATGAGTTGAAATTGCTGGACAAAGGTTTCAGAATGGGTCGAATTTCAGTTACAAGGGAAGAAGTTCATGAGCGATGATCTTTTTTCAGATATTCTTTAATCGCATATTTCGAGTGAAATGTTTTTAAAATAAGTCGACTCAAATTACAACACCGATATTTGAAGTAAATTTGTTTAATGAATGTACGGAAGCTGAGAAATCATCAAAAATACCTAATGCTTTGATATTTGCAATATACAATTCTACTGCTTCTTTGAGATTTTCAAGAGATTCTTGCGGTGTATCACCTGCACCGGCAAGTTCAAGTTCAGGACATTTTGAAACATAAACATCATCTTCTTGCCAGATCACTGCTGTTACATTGAATTCATCCATAATTATCACTTACTAGATGTAATGCGGTTTGAATTGATAAATTTTTGGTGGTTTTTTGAGAATAACGGCGCAGTGTTTCTTTTGCAAGTGTTTTTCAAGACGCAGATTCACACTGATTTACGCAGATTTCAGGTTGCAACGGCATGAATTAAAGAATTGGAGAGAAAGTTCTACGAGTGGTTATTAAAGAAAGAAAGGAACCATATATAGTGATAACAATGTTTTACGATAGAAGATTGAGGGATCAAAAATGAAAATAAAATTAGATTTGGAAAGTGATGCTCTCTATTTCAGAATAAGTGAGGACGCAATAGAAGAAAGCGAGGAAGTAAGCAAAGGTCTCGTTGTAGACTATGATGCTAGCGGAAAGGTCGTGGGGATAGAAGTACTTAATGTAAAAGAAAAATTCAAAATGGAAGATCTGATAGGTCTTAAAATAGAAATGCCTACAATTGCAAATGTGGTGGCGTAAAAGTTATTCTTATCTTTGTGCCTACCCCTGTGTAACCTCAAGAACCAATTGGATTTTCTCTTTGAGATTCTCCAGAGCGTCTTATTCTGTATCCCTTTTACGTATCGCGGCAGAGGATGACAGGATCGATGAATTGTTCTATAAGACATGGCTTGAGTTAATTGGCATGATAATCGAAGACCCGACTATAATCAACAATGCATCTCATCTGCTGTTTACATTGCGATATCTCGAACGCATTGGAGATCATGCCAGCAACATCTGTGAGAGTGTTGTGTATATGGTTACGGCTGAGAGAGTTGAACGGGATTATGGAATAGTGCCTCGCCTGTGAACCATTGACCGCACTTTCCGCAGGTAAATCCCAAAAGTGAATCTTTTTAACCAACTTCCTCCATTTCATCAGTAAACTCATCTGAGGGGATGAACAACTGATGGAC
>DQIO01000117.1 GCA_020793555.1 Methanosarcinaceae archaeon
AATATGATATTTTAATAATATCGAAAATTGGGTTGTGTAATATGAATAGCAATACAGCAATTCGAAACATTGGTATTGGCTTGACACTCGTAGGTTTCATTTTGTTAATGATGTATGCTTTTTATGAGATATTGGCAAGTAATGAAAGCCTCATACCAAAATTATCCATTGCAGCAATCATATTGGGAATTACAGTGGTATTATTGTCATTGGTCAAGGAAAAAAGGGCTGTAAAGGATAATGAGATCGAAAGGAAATATTGAGGTTATAATATGATAATCGTAAACACAGATTTCATAGTAGGAAAGGAGATCACACAGACGATTGGCATGGCGCGGGGAAGTACTATTCAAGCCAAAAATATCGGAAAAGATATCATGGCTGTTCTACGCAACATTGTAGGCGGCGAACTGAATGAATACTCAAAAATGCTTGAAGAAGCCAGGGAGAAAGCTATCAACCGCATGGTTGATGATGCCACAAAGATGGGTGCGGATGCTGTGATAAATGTGCGTTTCATGACCTCGATGGTAATGTCAGGTTCAGCCGAGATACTGGCATACGGCACGGCTGTCAAATTAAATTGAGTGATAAATGACACTTGTTCACCAAAATGTCAATAATCTCAAAATACGACAGGATCTCACTTATCTATGACATGATGGAAGCGCCGGTTGAACGGTTTCTTTTTCGAAAATCGGGGCTTGTGTCAACAGCGGTCAAGAAATCCCCATTTTCGGCAGTTTAAAAATCCCCGCCCTCAATCTTTGATGAAAACATCAAAGGTTGTGGAATATGCTAAAAATGGAGGAATGATCAATGATCAATGATAAGAGATCTATATGCACAGGGTTTAAACATAAAGGAAATATCCAAAAAAACCGGTTTTGATCAAATTTGTGTTCCCTTTTCAATAATCCTTACGAAATCAATAAATGTGTATTTTTTGTACCGCTTCTTTCCAGTGATCTCGATTAAAATATTAATTTCTTCAAATTTTGACGTTAATTTATTTGCTGCCTGACGGCTTATTCCAATAAATTCCGAGATCTCGGTGACTGTTATCACAGGATGAACAAAAAGAATGTCGATCAGCTTGACCGCATGAACTCCTCCAACATCGTTTTCAAGCAATCTTTCAATAAGGTTTTGTTTTAGTTCCATTATTCGTTTTGCTGTATCGATAGAATCATTTGAAACTTCGATCACACCTTTTAAGAAGAATTCCAGCCACTGCTCCCAATCTCCCTTTAATCGTACGTCATTTAAGGTTTCATAATACAGGTTTCGATTTTTCTTTAAGTAAAAACTCAGGTATAATAATGGTCTTGACAAAAGTTCTTTCCAGTATAGGTAAAAAGTAATTAACAATCGTCCCATTCTGCCGTTTCCATCCAGATAGGGATGTATTGTTTCAAATTGTGCATGTATCAAAGCGATTTTAATGAGTGATGGAATGTTGTCAGGGGTTTGAATGAAATCTTCAAGCTCTGACATTAGTTCTTCCACATATTCAGGTGGAGGAGGAATATAAACAGCATCATGAATTGTACCGCCACCGGTGCCGATCCAATTTTGGAAATCCCTTCGTTTTCCCGGAAGCTTGTTAGTGCCCCTTGTGCCTTCGATCAGTATCTTATGTATGTCATTAATGAGCTCTGGAGATAGATTATCAGACTCAAGGTTATCAATGCCATGATGCATTGCTTTTATGTAATTTATGACCTCTCGAATATCGTTGATATTTTCTTTTGGTTCCAATTTGGCTTCAAATTCCAGAACACCTTTTAGTGAAGCTTGTGTTCCTTCTATACGGGAACTTAACAGTGCTTCTTTTTTAATGTACATGGTAACAAAAAGGTCAGGATTGGGGAGTACTTGCGTAACCCCATCTAATCTTGCTAAAGCCCCATCTGCTCTTGAAAGCAATAATTGGAGTTCATCATCGATTACCAGATCCTTCGGTGGCAGTGAATTCGGTATGAATGTTTCATATCCGGCTTTTTGAAGAACAAAAATTCCTGCTCTATTGTCCTTCGTTTTGTTGACCATGGCAATTTAGATGATCTGAAGTGATATAAACCTTCTTTTAAGTCAACTGAAGTTTACTTAAAATGCGGATTTTCATGTAAGTCAACAATAGTTGTCATACAGACATTGAAACGTTCTAAGCCATCGAAGGTTGAGTTACAAATGCGGTTGTTTTGAAATTTGAAGTGATGATTTGATATTTTCCTAATTTTGACAGTTAGCCAACAGAAATATGCAGGGAGTAGTATGCAATAGTTAAAGGAACGTCACAGGAGTTTTTTTATATTTGATATATCGTAAGCGTAAGAAGTTATAAGTTATATACTAACGAACAATAATAGATACTAAAATAGGCACTGTCCCATTTTCCAGTTATTTTTAAGACGCTGATTCACGCAGATTTACGCTGATTTAAGGTTGCATCTGCGTTAATCAGCTGTAAATATGCGTCTAATATAATTGTTGAAATCACTGGATTTTGGAATTGTGCCACTAAAATATAATGATAAATACATATAGCAAGTATAATGCGATTAAGTAATTCAAAGATTATGGTAAGAACATATTCCTGAATCATGCCATTATCCCGATCCTGAATTGCAAATAAAACTGCTGAATCAATGACCATAATCTGAATTCTCAAATAAAATGAGATGCATGGAAGGATTCTAATGAAAATACATACTTTCCAATTACGCAATTTTCGTAAATTTGAAGATTATACATTCAAATTTCATCCAAATTTTACGGTTTTGATTGGAGATAATGCATCAGGGAAGTCATCCGTACTCGATGCATTGGCAGTCATGCTTGGAACCTATATTCCAAAATATCAAGATGGAGTCGTAAGAGGCGGAATCAAAAATAAAGATGCCAGACTAAGGATATTTGAAAAATATGATCAAGTCACCTTGGAACAACAGAAACCTACATTTCTGAATGCACAGGGAACTTTACATGGAAACGACCTCGAATGGAAAAGAAAATTAGGAGACAGGGGCAAAGATGCTCGTAATCTTACTCTAATTGGAGAGAAGGATTTTACGGCTGTAAGTAATGGAGAAGATGTAGATTTGCCCATTCTGCTGTACTATGGAACTGGCCGATTGTGGGATGTACATCGTAAAGTCCCAATAGGAAAGCCCGAATCAAGAATGGATGGTTATCGAAATTGTCTGGACCCCAAGTCAGACCACAATCTTTTTGAAAAATGGTTCAGTCAACTCGAACTTTCCGCCCTCCAAAAGAATAAAAAAATTGCAGTTTTAGAAGCCGTCCGTGAAGCCACAAAGATGTGTATTCCCGGCGCGAAACGTTTCTATTATGATGTGGCCAACGGCGCATTGATGATTGAGTTAGAAGATGATGGTTACTGCCTGTTTGATAACTTGAGTGACGGTTATCGAAATATGGTTGCTATGGTCGCAGATATTGCACATCGTGCAGCTCGTTTGAACCTGCATATGGGGGCAAATGCTGCAACAAAATGTTCCGGTGTTGTACTTATAGATGAAATCGATCTTCATCTTCATCCAAAATGGCAACGCCATGTTGTTGGAGATTTACAAAAAGCATTCCCTAAAATTCAATTTATTGTTACAACTCATTCGCCTTTTATCTTACAGTCTCTTGATCAGGGAGAAGTTATTGATCTCAATGAGATTAGTGATGAATCCACCATCAGTTCCAATCAAAAAATCGCAGAGCCTTCCCCAAAAGGAGAATACAGTAACAAGAGCATTGAAGATATTTCAGAAGACATAATGGGAGTTGAGATGCCTCAACTTAGTCGTCGTTATCAGGATATGCACTCTGCTGCCATTGAGTATTATCAGTTGCTCCAAGATGCAAAGGATTCTGACCCACAG
>DQIO01000116.1 GCA_020793555.1 Methanosarcinaceae archaeon
GTTATAGATCTTTCACACTTTTTCCACATCACACAACTATTGCCGGATATCGCATTATCTCACTTTTGGGAACAACAAATGGATCATCGTTCCCACACCTTCCTCACTCTCAGCCCATATTTTTCCGTTTGGGCTTCAATTATGAGTTTTTCATACCAACTCAATTATTAGGAAATTCCTGATAGTTCAAAAAGAATAAAATCGGGCTGTATCAAGAAATGTTGACTTCTTGTTCAAAATAAGATGCGTTCAAATCTCTTGAACTGTCCTCATTTGGAGATTCCTGCATCAATAACTGATTTGTACTATTAAAACAAATCAAATTCCATGGAACGCCAAAAAACAACAATCGATATTACCCCCTCAATACTAAAGAACAAAGCAGATGCATTCCTGATGATCGGAGATTCGCATGATGCCGATATGTATTATGCAACAAGGTTCTTTGCATCCGATTCCTTCACATACCTGCAAACCAAAGATGCAGATGAGATTCTCTTTATATCGGAAATGGAACGCGGGCGCGCAGAGATGGAATCACGCATATCCGACATACGCACAACGAATGAGTATGACTACAAATCAAAAGTAAAAGCAAGAGGCGACCCTGCACTTGGGTACGTAGATTGTCTTGCAGAACTGTTGCAAAAAGAAGACATCAGGAAGATAGCAGTCCCACGGCATTTTCCGTTATTTACTGCGCAGACACTCAAGGAAGAGGGTTTTACGGTCATACCTATCAAAAGCCCATTACGTGAGATGCGGATGAAAAAGGATGAGACTGAGATCGAACACATCACATCTGTTCAGGATGCATGTGAAACAGCAATGCAGTCTGCAATTGATATGATAAAGAACGCTATTGTAACAGATGGTGTCCTGTATTACAATGGATACACCATGACATCCGAACACATACGTGCAGAAATTGAACATAAGCTTCTTGACATGGGATGCGAGGCAGACAGCACGATTGTTGCCTGCGGCAAACAGTCTGCAAATCCTCATTGGGAAGGAGAGGGTGCGATAATGGAAAATGAACCGATAGTTATCGATATATTCCCACGAAACAAAAAGAGCAGATACTATGCAGACATGAGCCGTACAGTTCTCAAGGGGAAACCATCCAAAGAACTGGCTGATATGTACAGTGCAGTCATTGCAGCACAGGATGCAGCATTTGCACTGATCAAGATTGGTGTCAAATGTGGCGATATACACAATGCGGTCTGTGATGCATTCGAAGATCTGGGATATGATACCATTCGGAACGATTCAAAGGTTGGGTTCATACACTCCACAGGACATGGTGTCGGTCTTGACATACATGAATTTCCAAATGTAGGGGATAATGATTCTTTGCTGGAGGAAGGAAACGTCATTACGATCGAGCCGGGATTGTATGATCCCGACGTAGGAGGGATACGCATTGAAGACATGGTTGTTGTGACAAAGAATGGATACACGAACCTGACGAGATTCGAAAAGGACTTTGTAGTATAGGATTGATATAATAATTCAGGATTATTTAAGCAATTACGAGGTAATACATGACAGATAAACTTAAGGATATCGAAGAGATCATTGGAAAATATACAACCGCCGGAAAGATACTCTCACAGGTCAGGGAGGAGGCAAAAGACCAGATAAAAGTTGGTGCCAAACTTTTTGATGTTGCAGAGTTCGTGGAACAAAGAAGCATTGAACTTGGCGGACAACCTGCATTCCCATGCAATATTTCACGCAACGATGAGGCTGCACATGCAACCCCGTCTGCCGGTGATGATACCGTGTTTGGAAAAGACATGGTTAAAATGGACCTTGGGGTCCATGTTGATGGCTACATTGCCGATGCAGCGCTGACTGTTGACCTTTCGGGCAACCCCGATATTGCGAAAGCATCGGAAGATGCACTATATGCAGCGATCGACATTATCAAGGGCGGAATCGATACCAAAGAGATAGGAGCAGTAATTGAGGATACCATAACAGGATATGGTCTTAAGCCAATATCGAACCTTACGGGTCATGGTCTTGCACAGTATTTCACTCACACCCCGCCAAGTATCCCGAACAAACACATAGACCACGGGGTTATCCTCAGCGAAGGTGATATTATTGCAATCGAACCTTTTGCAACGGATGGTGGCGGAAAGGTGGCAGATGGTTCATGGGCAGAGATATATCATGTGGTGGGAAGTAAACCGGTTCGGTTGCCTGCTGCAAGAAAACTCCTAAAACAGATGGAGCAGTACAAGACACTGCCATTTGCAAAGCGATGGCTTGAATCCGACAAACTCGATTTTGCGCTGGTGCAACTTGAGAGAGCAGGCGTTGTGGCATCATATCCTGTGCTAAAAGAAGTTGAAGGCGGGCTTGTTTCACAAGCAGAGCATACGGTTATTGTGACAGAGGACGGCTGTGAAATACTCACAAAATGACAAAGATCGATAAGAAGAGAGATATCATGAAATCCGTGAGCATTGTTTGTCTAATGGCGATTGCAATTGTCGTATTCTCAACACCGGCATATGCGGGTTTTAACTGGGAGAACAATATAACGGTGGGCACCGATGGCATGACATGGGGGTATACCGAACAGTATACTGATGAGAATTTTGTGTTCTATAAGAGTCACATCGACTCCGACGTGGGAAATGATGATGGTTATGTCAGTGCATGGGAACTCTTGAAAATTGATTCAATAACAAGGGAAGCATTTCATGATACGATTATAAAAGACATGGATGTGAAGATCAATAATTCATCAACTGCCATACATTTGTCTGAGATCGATTCGTCCATATCCGAAGATATACTCGGGAAGGTGTACAGACGTGGCGAGGTCACCAATTACTACAAGGTGATGTATTCCTTTGATAAGACTCTGACAGAACTTGGAACAAACATCTGGTTCCTTGTCGAGCCTGAAACGAATGTGACGATCACATTTCCTGTAGGGATTGATGTAACATCCACAGAAAACATTGAGGATACGACAACAATCATGCACAACAACACCACAACGATTATCGGTATAGTTGGTTTTGGAGGGAAAATCTCAATTGGTTATGCCGAAAATAAGACATGGGATGTATACGTACCGGAGCCGATGGATGATAATAATGAGACATGGGAGGTATATGTACCGGAGCCGATGGATGATAATAATGAAACATGGGAGGTATACGTACCGGAGCAGATGGATGATGATAATGAGACATCGACAGAAGTGGAACCCCATGTACCGTATAACCCTGTTGACCAGATTCTCGAATGGCTGGGTTTAGGGACAAAACGTTAATCTAAATTAAAATGTAATTTGAGAGATATGATAATCGAACAGATCGCACTTGAGAATGGCATTGCACTTGGACTTAAGTTTGAGATGCAAAACGCTCCTCTTCTTGTTCTAAAAGCAGATAAGGGGTTTGTTATGTGCGGTTACCTTGATATTGATATGGCTGAGACACTTGGCGATGTTGCCGTGAGAGTCAGAGGAGTCAATACTTTTGAAGATGTGCTGGATGCACAGATCGTTGGTATAACACAGGCAGCGGCAGATCTTGGTATAGACACCAAGATGAATGCCAGAAATGCACTTGAACTAATGTTTTAGTGTCGAGTCAACTTTCAAATGTCGGATTATGAAGGGCATAGGGCACAATTATAAAATCAAATTATTTCAATAATTATATTAGACGCAGATTCACACTGATTTACGCAGATGTAACCTTAAATCAGCGTTAATCTGTGTTAATCTGCGTCTTAAAAATAACTGGAAAATGGAACAGTGTCAGATCATATATCTAGCGATATTGTATGGTTGACTCGACACTA
>DQIO01000313.1 GCA_020793555.1 Methanosarcinaceae archaeon
TTTTTCGATATTTTTCGTAAGTAAAACAAGTTCTTGTACCTTTGGATTGAATTCACCTGTAAATTCAAGTAATGCTCTTTTTTCTCTTTCATCAATATCATTTGTAAATGACATTAAAGAACGCCGCAGCCGATCTTCCTCATGGTGGTGGTAAGGCCGTGATTTTTGGCGATCCAAATATGCCAAAGGATGAAAAGGAACTACTGATTCGGGCATTTGCCAGTTCACTGCGGGAAATTCACGAGTACATCTTCGCTCCCGACATGGGGACCGATGAGGAATGCATGGCATGGGTGAAAGATGAGATTGGCAGGGCAGTGGGATTGCCCCGTGACCTGGGCGGAATCCCTCTTGATGAGATTGGGGCAACTGCATGGGGTTTGAATCATGCAACATGTGTCGCGCTCAAATACTGTGACCTGGAGCTGGAAGGAGCCAGGGTTGTGATACAGGGCTTTGGTGCAGTAGGTAAACACACCGCATGTTTCCTCACGGAAAAGGGCGCCTTGCTGGTGGGAGCAGCTGATTCCAAAGGGACTGTCTATGACCCTGACGGCCTTGATGTCAATACATTGATCGAGTTGAAGGAGGCAGGCAAGAGTGTGGTCAATTATCCTGGCGGGGAAAAGCTCGACCGTGATGCAGTGATCGACATAGAATGCGATATATGGATTCCAGCGGCACGGCCTGATGTCATAAATGAGAGCAATGTGCACCGCCTGAAGACCAGACTTGTGGTAGAGGGTGCTAACATTCCCATCACGCACGCTGCGGAAAGATATCTTCATGAAAATGGAATACTCTGCATTCCCGATATTATTGCCAATGCAGGTGGTGTGATCTGCGCAGCCATGGAGTATCAAGGAGCTACCCAGGCAGCAGCATTTGATGCTATTGAAGAGAAGCTGTGTCGTAATACACATATGTTGATGAATGAGGTTGCAAAAGGGATCCTGCCCCGCGAAGCTGCTGAAAAACTCGCTTTGCAGAGGGTTAAGAAAGCTATGGGATATAGACGCTGGTCGCTGTTTTCATCAGCTCCTGATTTTGTGTAGTTCAACACAATATCTTATATCACACCATCGGCTTTGTGTATAAAGTACATCCTGTGTAAAAAGTCAGGAATCTGTGTATAAAGTCGGGATATATTACTATTTTTAGAACAAAGCCATTAAGATATGCAATTATAATTTGTCAACGACCCCAGACCAGAGGTACGAAGGCATCAAGGCGGATGCTCATAAATTTTCAATCTTATCTTTTTTTGCCTTTTAATTCAGGCGCTAAATTTACAATAATGAATCAATCAGTTTCAAAAATATAATTTTTATCTTGAAGGCATAAATTCAAACGTCCAATTAATTCTGGAAGTTTTGAATGAGGTGGATATTCTGAACCTTCTTGAATTTTATACCTGATCGTTTTAACTCCTAACTTTATTAGATCATAATCAAAAAGTGAATCAAACATCTTACTTTCATCATCTTCGACTTCTTTTGTTGACAAGAATGTATAGTGTCTATTTGGAAAAATGGATGAACTAATTCTTAGTAATCGTCTTATATTTGGATCTGTCATTGAAGTGCCAACAAATATACAAGTTGAACTGCTAAATAATTGTAATTGAACAAGATTAGCCCAAGAATAAGGTTCCTTTGTTTCTTGCTGGTAATCACTCTCTGTAATAATAATATTAGATATTTCTCCTCCCCCAATGGAAGATATACCATGTGGATGATACACAATCAGATGATTTCTATCTTTAGCGATTTTTTTTCCATACCACATTGATTTATATGGCAGTCCCTTGGCTTTTAAAGATTGCTCGAAAATATCATCATAGTTATAATTTATTATCGCCTTTACTTTATTTTGATTTTCAACACATATTTCAGTTAGAGATTCTATTAGATTCGACGTAGTAGAAGTGTAATTTATATCATCATAAAGAGCATGTCTCAGCAAATACATCCAATCCCTATCACGAATACAATTTTTAATTTGCTGTGCAACTAATATTACATCATTTTCCGTTAATTTTTTTGCAAGTTCCACAGCACTATCATGCCAAAAAATTTCTTCTGCAAAAGCAATAGATAAATCTGTAGGTGGTCTATTTTTTGGCAATCTTCCAAATTCATTAGCAAATTCCCAATGAGTAAAAAAGGAAGAACAAGCTTTTTCTAACAATTTCCGCCAATCTGGAAGTCCAACAGAAGATGATATTCCTGCACCAAGGACTAATGTAATTGGGTTTTTATCTATGTCTTTGAGTAATGACATAAAATTACTAGCGCTTTGAATATCAAGATCTTTTAATTTAGCAGGAGGAAAATTTTTATTCCTTGACATGATAATAGAATCTCCATTGAGGTTTAGAGTGAGCTTGTTTACTCATGAAAAGTTGAAAATGAAAAACTATGACCTGACCAGAAATTTTCCGCTGTTTGAGGAACTAAATGATAAGCTTCATAATAAGCTTTCAAATAGGTCATGATCTCTTCTGGAAGGTTATTATGGTTCATTAAGTAATCTTCAGAAATCCTATATACACTTTCAATTTTTTCGTGGTCATTGATTATTAATGGCATTTTCATAGATTTTGCGCTTCCTTTATGGTAAATAAGGCCATATGACCCATACTCAACTTATCTTCCCAATCTTTAATTAACATTTTCTTTCTTCCCCTCACCATCCAGTTCTTCAATCAATTCTGCATATTCCACAAGAAGTGATTTACTCATTTGTGTTGTAATGCCGCCTCTTTCATCGATAACCCTTTCTTAAGACAGAAACGCACACGTTCAAAGTCACCGAGATATCTATCAACCATGACACTTGAGGGCGCGCCGGATGGATAATTCCATTCTGTGCATCAACCTACGCGCTTTTTCGCGAGTCCACGCGCTAAGTCCACTATTCCTGTTTTGTCCGATACGCTGAGGAGTGCCCTTTTTACCAGAAAATTGCCGTAGTATGTTGGGGTGTATGATCTGAAGTAAGGGTACAATCAATCTTCTAAATAAAGCTTCTGCAGTTACATTGTTAATATCTGTTAATGGACTCGGACAAAGCTAACGCTCTACCCGAGGTACATAAATGGATGCTCGTGATTTGGATGGAACGAGAGGTAGTTTAAAAAGTGCCTTGCTTTTAATCAAACATTTTCAAAAAGTCCCCCATAGTTTTAGATTGCTTATTGGGTGAATATACAGTAATTTCATCGAGTTCTATACGATTATATTTGTAGGCATTAAAATCATTTTTAGATATCCAGTATGATTGCCTTAGGTTTGAATCTACATTTTTTGGTGCATACGTCATGTATCCATATGGCTCATAATATTTAGAGGCAATTCGACTCATTTCAACAATATTTTTTGCGTATTCAACATCTGGAATGTTAAATATGAATGTTTCTCTTTCTGCATATGTATATTTATCATTTAAATGTTCCATGCGAACTTCAATAGAATCTACATTGTATCCTGCATCATTCAATTCACTTAACACAAGTTCTTTTTTTTCTTCTTCGGTTGGTTTTCTAGATTTCTCTCTAAGAGATTGGAAATAATCAATCTGTTTCATATCTGGACTCATGATTCCAGTGTATCTTAAAGATGCCTGTGTAGTTTCGTCTGTTACTAGAAATACCATATTTGTCTTGAAACTACCGCCCTGTTTAACATCTACCGACTGGTGGTTGATTTCATCTGCATAGGTGGTAGTATCATGGTAATGTGTAACACTATTTGCTGTCATTTCCCAATTATAAGCATTCGTGGATACCGATCTACTAGCTTTGTTATTCAGGTATATACTTACAATAGCATATGTATATCCAGATGGAGCAGAGTAGTATCTTCCTATATTATTGGTTGTGTAGAAAGTCCAGTCCCATTCGCATACATTTGTTTTTGGTTCCTCTGTGACATCTGTTTTTGGCTCTTCCGTGACATATGTTTTTGGTTTCTCTGTGACATCTGTTTTTGGCCCCGTACATCCCACGGCAATTAGTGCCACGAGGACAATTACTATTACTACCAAATTTTTCACAATTTTATTTTTCATAGATTTATTCCTCAGCTTTTGACTAGTTTTTAATCTCTGCAAATTACTTAATTTAATACCACAATACTTTTCTAATGATGTCTGTTGCTTCATCTTTAGTAATCCCAAATTTATCTGCAACTTTCTGAACTACAACATCTTCATCCACGAACGAATATGGATCATTTAAGTCAATATTCTCCCATTCAGCATCATTTACGACTTGATAATAATCATATATCTCGAAATCTCTATCAGTGGGTATGTCAGCCGGTTCTATATTCCCAACTTTATCCTCTATGACAAATTCATACTCATAAGAAGACCGGTCATTAGTTGAAGCTATTTCAGATGTTACTCCCCCCCAATCACCATATGGACTCCAATCCATTGTACCAATGGTATAAGCATTACTGATGCCCCCTTTTCTGTCATAATAAGCAAAAACACATATTGCATCAATATCTCCATTTCTAGATGCTTGATCCATGGCGATTTGGATTAAAGTTGCTTTTAATTCTTCTTTGGAAATATCAGTCGAAACAAGCACTCTATATTGTTTTCGAATGGCATTTCCCCATGGATCATCTTCAGTTTCTACAATCTCATAATTTCTGACAAGAGAACTGTCATATTCTGGAGGTGCAGTTTGAATATCTTCGTCTATAGAAGTTGTATCTCCTACTCCATCCTCGTTTGTTTCAGTACATCCGACTACCATCAACGTTGCAAGAATTAATAATATAATTACAATTTTTTGAATAAATTTCATGTCAGTAACCTCTCTTGATTTGTTACCATTAAACAAAAGAAAGTTCTATAAAAATGTAACGAAAATATAATGACGATGCCTAAATCAGCAGAGTTGCGGGGTATAATTTTTAAGATTAAAAAATAGTTTTTATGATACTTTCTACCCCTTCAATTAACTCATCAACATTTTCCGTTTTGGGTTCTTTATTCTTATTGTGATCACAAAGATTTCTTAAGTCTCCCAATTGCAGTATTTTCCGCCAAGAGTGTTTTTCATAAATACCTTCGTCTCTCAATTTATTATTGTAATTTGCAATTGATGGATTTCTCAGGGTGATTTTTACGTCATGATTATCGCAAACCTTCAATAAATGTTTTTCCAAAACAACGCCTGCTACGGCACCAGCACCTCGTAAAAACCCTTTTGTGCTTAATTCTTTTGCTGCTTCCAATTCTGAATCAAATAGATCAGCTTGAACAAGTTGTATTATATCAAAAAGTGAACTTTCAAATCTTTTATTTATTGCTTTAACGATATTGAGTTGTTGTTTGAATATTGGTATTGCGGCTTCAGGTCCAACAACGAGTTCTCCGCCACGCGTAATACGCAAACCTTGGAGGGCATCTTCAATAACATAATTTTCATAGGTGATTTCCTTTCTTCTTTTATTGGGTTTTTCGTACGATTTTGTAAAATCCAAAACACGATCAGGCAAGAGTTGTTTTAATAAAACAAGACTTTCCGAATACCACGCTTGATAATCATTTTTGAATGAAGGTGGTTTTGCGAGAAATTCAGTAGCGTTTTTGTCACCATTATACTTTTTTTCAAGAGATTTGCGAAATTCTTCTCCATGATACTCAATTTCCATTGCCAGCAATAACCTATCACCATTGGCAATTAATTCTGCAAGGTCTTTTTTATATGTATCTAGATTTGTAATCATATTAGTTCCTTAAAAGATATTTTACTTAACTCGTTGATATCCGAAATTATATTCGTCTATATTATCTTGCCACAACAGTCTTAATAATTTCTACTTCCTTTTTCATGGTTGAGTTCACACATTATGCAAGAACAATCTTGGTGACAAAACTCACTGAATATTAGAGATATTTAAACTCACTTAAAAATGGGAGTATGAATCAACTCTGTTTCTTCACATTCTTTTTTTATAATTTTATCAGTACCTTATTTTTGCGCCATAATTGTTATCTGTTCGAGATATCCTAACGGATGCACACAACAGCCATCGTCTGCAGTGACGCTACACCACAATGAATTGCGATGCATCTTTTTTAATATAAACAATGGAGAAAATGATAATGAATATGCAATATGGATATATCTCATCCATTAAAACTGAATTTGCAACGAGGGCAAATAAGTTTAGACATATGGCCAACATACTGCCTTTGGAGTATCGACTTCTTGCGATTATCCCAACACTGTGTGCAAAGCCAATGAGTTGGTATACCAAACTGTTGGGTGTTTTTGGAAGTATATACGAAAGTTCCAGATACAATCTCTTGAAGTTCGTACTCGGACTCGGTCTTTTCCCACTGTTCAAATTGAACCACCTTCTTTATGAGTTCCTCTTTCTCGTGAATGATCGCAAAATGTTTCTCTTGGAGCGCCAATGCGTCGATTTGAAGAGTAAACAAATGTTCAAGAATATCCGATTGGGCTTGTGTGATTGTCTTAGCATCGTAAGAGGACTTCAATGATTTGACCATATTAATTGTACCTTTGATACCTGTGATTAGAGCGGTTCCTTCAATGATTACCATAAATAAAAACCTCCAATGTAGTAAATTCAATATCACATGCACGTATAGCGCATCATACAATAACTATTCCTGTACTGAATTGTACAGGGTCTTCATATACTTAAATAAAACGATTTTTTGCTTCAAGTCCTGAGGTGGTTACAAACCCTTATCCGAATCCCGTATTGTAGGGCTTTGTGCATAAAGTACATCCTATGTATAAAGTCGGGGCATAATTCGACTTTATACACAAAGCCCGCACCATCATAACAACTATATAGTTGCAACACGATTAGTATAATCATGTTGCAACAATTCATCAACCGCGAAGCAGAACTCGCTTTTTTAAACGAACGTTTATTAGAACATAAGCCCCAACTGCTTATTTTTTACGGTCGGCGCAGGGTTGGCAAGACTCATTTATTGGCAAAGTTCATGGAAAGCAAACCGCAAACGCCATCTATTTACTTCCTTGCAGGGAAAAAACGATGGAATGACAACATCAAAGAACTTCAATCAAAAATGGCTGAAATGGTTGATGAGCCATTGTTTTCAACCGCAGAATTCACCGATTATATTGAACTTTTCAGGGAATTTTCAAAAAGGTTCAAGGAACAAATTTTAATTGTCATTGATGAATTCCCATACCTCCATGATTCAAAAAGAGATATTGAATCAATGTTCCAGAAGATATATGATGAGATCATATCAGAATCTGAAATAACTCTGATACTGTGCGGTTCAAGTGTCTCAATGATGGAATCACTGCTCGGATACAAGAGTCCGCTCTATGGCAGGCGTACCGGGCAGTGGTTGGTTGAACCGCTTCGCTTCAGGGATGTCTGCAAGTTTTTCCCAAAATACGACATACAGGGCTGTATTGAGACGTATGCTGTACTCGGGGGGATACCATTCTATCTTTCTATGTTCAATGACCGTAATAGTGTTTTGAAGAATATAGAAAACATGCTGCTCAGTAAAGGTTCGGTATTGCAAAGGGAACCCGAATTCTTATTGATGGAACAAGTGCGAGAGCCAAGGAACTATTTTCTCATATTGAAGGCAATCGCATTTGGAAATACAAGATCATCTGAGATAATTAGCACAACCGGACTCGATAAGTCTGTAGTTTCAAGGTACATAGATGTCTTGCATAATCTCAGGATCGTTAAAAGATCCACGCCGGTCACAATCAAAAAAGAAAATGTGCGGGATATTCGATATTATCTGGAAGATAACCTGTTTAATTTTTGGTTTAAATTCATCTATCCAAACGAAGCACAGATAGAATATGGCAATACAGATGCCCTGATCCAGACCATAAAGTCACAATTGGATGTCCATACGAGTTTTGTTTTTGAAGACATTTCGCGAGAATTCCTGTACGAGATCATGGATGATCTGCCATTTAGGTTTGAGAGAATTGGCAAGTGGTGGCACAAGGACAATGAGATCGACCTTGTGGCATTCAACGAAGGATCAAGAGATATCATGTTTGTTGAATGCAAATGGAAAAACAGGAAGATAGGTGTGGATGTTATTGAAAAATTGATCAATAAAGTAAAATATGTTGATTGGAAAAACAACGACCGACATGAATATTTCTGTATAATCTCAAAGAATGGATTAACAAAAAATGCAAAGCAGTTTGCAAAAGAAAATGGCGTTTTAAGTTTTGATATGCAGGATATGAAGAAAGTCTTTAGTGTTGATGATAGTGAAGTTTAGAGTTGTGCCATATTTATCCATGCCCTTAATAATCGACACTCGGACGTTGAAGAGACACTATTCGCAATATTATTATATAGGCAGATACAAAAAACAGAAACGAATCGGAAATAAGAATTGTTAATTGAGTGGATATGTGTGATTAAATGATTAACATCGGTTTATTTTATCGACAGCTAGAAGCGATGGTCTATTTAAAATCAATACTTTTGTTTATGGTTGCCGTCTTTGTTATTGGGACGATCGGCCGGCTGGTTAATAAATATTTAAGCACTACAAATTTACCTAAAGATGTACAGAACATCTTGAGGAGATGCATCGTGTATGTATTATGGTACATTGTTTTAATATATATTATTGAGTTACTGGATATAAAAGAAATTTTACTACCCCTCCTAGGCACTTCAATTTTGATTGGTGCTGCCGTTGCCCTGGCCATCAAAGACACCTTATCCGATGCAGTGGCAGGTTTGTTCCTTCTATTTGATAAACACTTTAATATTGGTGACCAAATCGAGACGATGAAGTATAAAGGTGAGATCATCAATGTCACACTCAGAAAAACACGTATAATTACAAGCGACGGAACAATAGTTGTGTTACCAAATAGAAAAATTGATTCGTCCGGATGGCAGTTGTATAAAAAAACAGATCAGATGGATAAAAAATGAAACTATATATGCCGAATTTTGATTAAGCATAGTGTGCTTGATCCATTGACAATGGCGGAGTTCATGAAAAGTAAACCGCAATCGCTATCGATTTACGTCCTTGCAGGGAAAAACGATGTAAAAACAGCAATCGGCATGAATATTTCTGCATTATTTCAAAGAATGGATTAACAAAAAATGCAGTGTTAACGACGATCAAGAATCCCCTCTATAAGAACATATATCCGTTTGGTGACGCCCGTGCTAATGTTTCTTTGAATCTCAGTGTCAATGTTGACTACACCACATTGTCAGCAACATTTAATGATGCAATGAACACGATCTCAAGGTATACGTGAGGAGATTTATCATTCAGGTAAACTAACTACCAATGACTACCAAATTGGTAGAAAATGCATGCATTATTTTGATAAAAAGGGTATTTAGCAAATATTTGTCATATCATTTTGATAATCGAATATAAATTTATTTTTAATCTTGATTTTTTCCTATAGTTTGAATGAAGTTTCAAATTACAAACAAACTAAATGATTGACCTACCAAACTTAATCAAGATACAAAACACAATTCAAAAAACCCTATGTAGAGCACTTAAAATTCACATCGATTCCCAAAATATCCTCTGCGCCGCCTGCGACATCACACGCGATCTCCGCGCACCCAATAGCTGCACTCCATTTCCCAAGCATATGACAATTGACGCCAAGGTGGGCATTGACCTTATCCACCACATAATCAACTTCCCCGACCGAACCTGCAAGGAATATCTCCCCATCACAACCATAGTCTTTGAGCAATACTTCAATACTCGCAATCTCCATTGCAGCGAACAGGGCGATAGTATCAAGCGCAAGCAGTGCACTTTCTTCACCTCTTGCCGCGCCTTCAAGAAGTTTTTCCCTGCCTGCATACGAGGTGTGCTTCAAAACCCCTGCATGTATGAAAGCCTCGTTAGCAGTACAAGTCCCTGCATCAACATCCCGAATAGCCTGCAGGTCAAGCTAAGTTCAAACTAAATTACACATGATCAAGAAACTCACAAATATCAACATAAAAGAAATGTAGATCCTCAACCACTTAGCGTTTATATTTTTGATAACTCTTGGACCCAACTGTCCACCGATAACAACCGAAGGTACTACAAATATCATAATATCAAGCAATTGAGACCAATTCTCGATCAATGCTCCAATGAAAATCGGATTCATTCGAGTCAATGCCGCTACAATATCCACAATGAAAATAACCACTACGGTTGAACCTATTACCTCGGAAGGATGCTTTATCTTTTCATGATCCCAGATACATGGCACGATTACTTTGCCCAGCCCCGTAGCGATCAATCCTTTAAGGAATCCGGCTGCAAAGCCCAGTTCCCAGAATATCCGGCTGTGTTTTTGCGGCTCTTTCTTTGATGAAAGAGTTGTGATAAGCAAGTAGGTCCCATAAACAAACACAAAAAATCCGAATATCATTACAAGGATGTTACCCTCGATATAAGCTGTCAAGATCGAACCGATGACAGCACCTGGAATTGTAGCGATCAGATATTTCTTGACAATATACCAATTGACTGTGTGCTGGTAAAGATTTCTAACAACACCGCTTCCAAATCCGAATACCATTGTCAAAAGTGCCAGCCAAAAACTGATCAAAGGGTCAAGTTTGAGTATGAACAGGTAAACGGGTATCCAGAAATTCGCCCCTGAAATTCCGGCAGACATTGCCATTGCTGATATGATGATGCCAAGTGGGAAAAGATACCAGTATGTGATGTCCATAGTCTTTTAAGAGAAGGTTTAGGGTATATAGTGGTTTTTATTTTAGGTGGCTTGATGTCCTTTTGCGCATAGTTGCAACACGATTAGTATAATCATGTTGCAACAATATGGGTATTGGGTTAGAGTTACACTTATATCGCAAAAAAACAACAAATACCAAGGAGAAAACTATAGCTGACAATGAACAAAAAGTAATAGATGCTATAAAAGAAGCAGGGGAACCACTAAGAAGCGGTGACATTGCAGACCGTATAGGTATAGACAAAAAGGAAATCGGGAAGATCATAAATGCCCTTAAGAAGAAGGGACAGGTATCATCTCCAAAGAGATGCTACTACGCACCGCCTGAATGAAGGTCATACAATGGCATGGAAGAAGCCAAACAAAGAATTGACCGAGTTTCTTGAGGAAAAGATGGCATCATTTGATTGCCAGAAAAAGATGATGAAAAAAAGTCAAGATTCAAGGATAATGTGCGTGATTAAAATTGGCAGCTAAACAAATACGAAAAATCAAAATACTCAGCATCCATCTGATACCTTTCGGATTTCAATCCTGAGTTGTGACCACCTCCATCCAACCCAAAATTACTATATACAAACCCCCATACTACCATACATAAAACACAGAACACAAAACAGGAGTTCATTCCAATGGTAAAAGTCCAAAAATTCATACCTAAAAGCATAGAGCGGATAAAAAAAGAAGCTCAGGGAAAGACCATAATCGCACTTTCGGGCGGGGTTGACAGTTCAGTTTGTGCAGTGCTTGCAAACCGTGCAATTGGTGACAAATTGACACCAATATACATTGACACAGGCCTGATGAGAAAAGGTGAAACAGAGCGTATAAAGGAGTTATTCTCTTACATGAACCTTCAGGTGGTCGATGCAAAAGACATGTTCATGGAAGCCTTGAAGGGTCTTGAAGATCCCGAAGAAAAGCGAATGGCTGTAGGTGAGGCATTCATACGTGCCTTCGAAAAGGAAGCACGACTGCTTGAAGCCGAATACCTGATACAGGGCACCATATACCCTGACAGGATCGAATCCGAAGGCGGGATTAAATCACACCACAACGTTGGTGGGTTGCCATCAGTAATTGATTTTAAAGCAATTGTCGAGCCTATCGATGACCTGTACAAGGACGAGGTTCGAGAAGTCGCACGTGCACTCAACCTTCCCCATGAGATCAGCGAACGCATGCCGTTCCCGGGTCCAGGTCTTTCAGTCCGCATCATTGGTGAGGTAACTGAAGAGAAGGTTGAGGTTGTTCGGGCGGCAAATGCCATCGTTGAAGAAGAACTGCTTAAAAAATTCCAGCCATGGCAGACCTTTGCCGCAATACTCGGGAAAGGCACAGGTGTCAAAGGTGACCAGAGGATACACGGCTGGATAGTTGCCATTCGCGCCGTAGGTTCAAGGGACGGCATGACTGCCGAAGCATCGGAACTCCCATGGTATGCACTTCGTCAGATCGAATCACGCATTACAGGCGAGATACCATCGGTTGCAAGGGTTGTCTATGACATAACTCCAAAGCCGCCGGCAACCATTGAATTCGAATGAGTTTGAGTATGCACAGATGACACTCAACAAAGCAGTAGCAGACATCCGGGCACGCCAGCGTATCAAACCCTCAGCGCTCGACAGACCGTCAGCGGTATGGACAGGTGTTGACCTTCTCGATGGACGGGAAATAAAAACACTTACCATCATCTTCAAAACATCAGGCTGCCGATGGGGACAGGCAGGCGGCTGTACCATGTGCGGTTTCGTATACGACAGCGCTACAGAACCACCATCTCCTGCCGACCTTGAAACACAACTCGACAGGGCGCTCAACAAAGCAGGCGACATGGACGAGTTCATGCTCAAGATATTCACATCAGGCAGCTTTTTTGATGAGCGCGAGATATCACCGCAGGTTCGGCAAAGTATCCTGCGCCGGCTTGCAGACGATGAGCGCATCCCAAAAGTGCTTGCTGAAACACGCCCCGAATATGTGACCGATGAGGTCATGGATGAATGCACAACCATACTTGGCGACACGAAATTCGAGATCGCTGTCGGACTTGAGACAAGTTCCGACATAATACGAAAAGATTCTATTAACAAAGGTTTCACATTCGTGAATTTTGTCCGCGCATCGGAAACCGCCAAAAAACACGGCGTAACCACAAAAACGTATCTTATGCTAAAACCCCCATTCCTCTCCGAAGGAGAGGCAATGGACGATATCATCCAATCCGTAAACGATGCAGCACAATATTCAGACACCATATCCATCAACCTCTGCAATGTCCAGCGCGGCACATTTGTCGAATCACTATGGCAAAAGCAACAATACCGCCCTCCCTGGCTGTGGAGTATCGTGGAAATAATCAAAAAAGCAAAGCAGGTACATCCTGATATGCCAATCATGTCCGACCCTGTAGGCGCAGGCTCAAAACGCGGACCTCACAACTGCAAACAATGCAGCCATGATGTTGCAGACGCAATACGTAAATTCTCGATCACACAGGACGTTGGTGACTTTGATGAACTCACATGTGACTGCAAAGAATTGTGGAAAAAAGTACTTGAACTGGATGATCTCACATATGGTTCAGCGATTATGGATTAGGTCTAACTGGGTTGTACCCAAAACATAAAAGTCAATGATAATTTTGTACTTGTTTAGGTAATTTTGATGCTGGGTCAATCCGCCGCATGCGGCGTCGGCACATATCATTTTATTAATTATGAGGGTCGGTTTTTGAATAACTATTTCGTGGCTCTGCGAGCGGATTTGCAATAATCCATAGTATACTATGGATAAACAGCCAATTATCCATGGTATAATGGGGATAAATACCCAAATATCCATACTATACTATGGACAATGAAATTTTAGTGATATTTGTATAGATGTGGTTGGATGGCTGCGTAAATGTGATTGTTCTATTTGAAATTAAAAACAATGCGACCGCCGTCAGGCGGCATGTCCCATACATACTAAATTGAATAATCCAAATTGTTAGCAAAAAGTGTATGAGAAAAATCTCTCTTCGGTTAATTTAACTCGAACTATATGCTTATGAAACATATACCATTAAAAATTGTGGAATATGCTCTGAAGCGATTGAAAATTCGATGTGTATGTAGGGCAACGCCACGTTATGCGCGGGTGGTCGAATCATTTTTATCATGAACTAATTAAACACTCTGCGCCACGACGTTGCACTAACTAAACAAAAATGTTTAGTCTATTGAAATTTTATTTCTTCTGCAACTTCGCCACAACAGCCTCTACCTGTTCGACTGCTGTCCCAATATACTTGTCAGGGTCTACAAGATTTACAATATCATCTTTGTTCAGGTATTTTGTAACCTCCTTGTTGGCAAGCAAAACATCTTTGAAGTGTTGTCCACCCTCGTGTGCTATCATTGCACTGCTTCGCACAATCTCATGTGCTTCCTGCCTGCCAACCCCGCGCATTGCGAGTTCGATCATCACGGCTTCACCCATGTTGAGCCCGCGCAAAAGATCAAGGTTGCTGCGTATGTTTTCGGGATAGAAACGCAGGTTTTCAATAACACCAATTGCAAGTTTGATTATGTGGTCTGTGAGGACGCATGCTTCAGGGAATACGATCCTTTCGCATGATGAGTTGGTGAGGTCACGTTCATCCCAGAGTGTGTTGTTCATCAGTTCCGGCTCGATCATGGCACGCACGATGCGGGCTAGTCCGCATATCTGCTCGGACTTGATCGGGTTTCGTTTGTGTGGCATTGTGGATGAACCAACCTGTTTTTTGCCAAAACTCTCTTCAACCTCTGCAATTTCGCTTCTCTGGAGTGATCGGAATTCGACAGCGATTTTGTCCAGTGTGGTTACGGTGTTTGCCATCCACATGACGAATTCGGCATGACGGTCACGCTGGATGATCTGGTTTGAGACATCCACCGCGCCAATTTTGAGATATTCCATTGTACGTTTCTGGATCTCGATCCCGTCTTTGCCAAAGGCAGCCTGTGTGCCTACTGCACCTGTCATTTGACCGACAGTGGCGCGGGGTTTGAGTTGTTCAAGCCGCTCGATATGACGTGCAACTTCGGATGCCCAGATGGCAAACCGCAGTCCGTATGTTGTCGGGACACCGATCTGACCGTGTGTGCGTCCGGCACATACCAGATTCTTGTTGTCGCTTGCCTGTTTGACAAGCACTGCCAGAAGTTGGTCCATTTTCTTTTCAAGTATCTCGATAGCGTCCTTGATCTGAAGTCCTGTTGAAGTGTCAAGAATATCGTTGGAGGTCGCACCAAAGTGCACCCACTTACCTGCTTCTTCGGTGCACTGCTCGGTAATTCCAATGACCACAGCCATCATGTCATGGTCAATTTCATCCTCGATCGCTTTTACACGTTCAAGTTGTACGGATTGAATGCTTTTTGCGATATTCTCAGCTGCATCTTTTGGGATAAGCCCGATGTCAGCCTCTGCCATTGCAAGGGCAGCTTCGGTCTCCATGAGTTTGTCAAGGCGGTTTGCCTCACTCCAAACGTATTTCATTTCGTCTGTACCTTAGCGGTATTCTATTGGGTGAATTGCCATATTTTTGAATCTCCATTGTGGATAATTTGTGTTATTTGAATTGGTGTGGATTACTCTTGTAAGTAATAAATAGGCTTTGAATCGAATGGAGAATTGTCTTACAAATTTGGTCGTCGGTGTTATGTGAATCAAGTTGATATACTTTGGTAAAAGCATCAACACGTCGCAAGCGGCGTGTTCCTCCGTTACTAATTAATTGTAACTACAAATCAAAAATGATGTCACATTGTTAAAAATGCATCATGGGGCATGCCAAAGATAATTAAAACACATCTGTCTGACTATGTGAGGGGGATAGTTTATACTTAAACTAAAATGGGGGGAGAAGATGTTTTAATCTTTCAAATTATGAATTTCAAACCCTAATGTTACTATAATAAAGAACCACCCAGCACAAATAAGGGAAAATATCAAGTATCTCCATTTTATCATAATATCATAATCTAAAAGCATCATAAAAAGTGGCAAAAAAATACCGACAAGTGAAAAAATAGACAAATTTATCAGATGTTTTTTTGAGTCAAGAACATCTTTATTGGACGATAATTGTTCCTCTTTGTATTTTAAAACGTTATCTAAAAAAAGTACTTCCCCTTTTTTAGTACTGATATCATTTTCATATTCTCGATATTTAGTCAATTTTAAACTAAGTTGAGTGCCTCCTTCCCCTTTTTCTAATTGATATAACATATAACTGCTTGGAATATTAGATGGATTGAAAGTGTTATCTAGGCTTTTACAAAGTTCAATTTCTCTATCACTTAGCAGTTCTTTTGTTCGAAGATAGATTTGATCAGTTTCTTCAACGAGATATGTATATTTTTTATTAATCTCATCAATTTCATTTTTGAGTTGTTTGAGGTACAATTTTTGATTTAAGACTTTAGTTGTTAGGAATGCGCCCATTAAACCGACTATTGCAGCAGCACTTTGTGCAGATGCACTATAAAACCAATTTGGATCAATTTGGGATGCTATAAAAGTTGTATTGCTAGCGTTTAGAAAAGAGCTAGATGAATAATCAATAAAACTAGAAGTATAGTTTGTTATATTTGTAACGTTGGTTGAATTAGAATTATTGTTCAATAAAACTTCTTGAATATTTCCATTCATTTATGTCATGATAATAATCTAAGTTTTTAAAAGTATCGTTTGTCTGAGATTATTGGAAAAGGAGTAAAATGGAAACATTCTAACCAATATTGGTAAATAAAATGTTATGCAATATTGTGCCATATTTATTGAATAAGTTGGAATGCCTCGAAATATGGAATTTTCTGATAGTTTCTATTAAAAATTTAGAGATTTTGTATCTGATTTAGTCACAGTTTTAATTAAGCAGAGAAAAATATTTTTTTCAATCTTAAATACGTTAAATATTAATATGTGTAAATATAATTCATACTTATAAAAATAAATATATAGAGGTTTGATATGAGGAAATCAATGAAACTGTTTATGATATTTTCCGTTTTTATTTGTATATCAGCATCATTAGGTTGTATAGGAAATTCAGATTACACAGGGGAATCAACTGTTGTTAATACCAATGAAAAAGTAGTAGTAGAAGAAAAAGAAGAAGAAATACTCAAAAATGGTACGTATCAAAATCCTGCACAGATTCGTGAGCCAGTTGTATTAAAGTCGTTATATGGATATGGTGTGATTGGGGTGAGTATTGTCATAAGGGGACCATATGCAAATGAATTGGCTTATACTGCTAATCAGTTTAATCGTGAACCTAGTTTTGGGTATGAATATGCATTTGTATTCGTAAGTTATATGGTGCCTGAAACAGAAAAACAAGCAGTCACAGTAAGCAGCTTTCAGTATAAGGCATTTTCAAATGGTGTAGAATGCGATTCGCCTATAATTGTAATGCCAAAACATCTAATGGAATTCTCCACAGGAACTGTTTTACCAGGTGGTTTTAAAAGTGGTTGGATTCCGTTCATCGTTCCAGAGAATGAGGTGGTACTTGTATCGTATGCACCTTTGGGAACACCAGAATGTTACATAAGTATTGGAGATTATCAAACAGATGGTACAAATGGGGGGTAACTAAACAGAGTGTACCGGTACAACCTTTTAAAATTATATGGGATTCCCCATATAATTCATTTTATATTCCATAGATATCAAAAAAATAAAATCCATCGCTGATTATATTTATGCAGACATTGTGGGATGCAGAATTGATTATAGTGTAATGGGGGAAGAAACTGTTGTCACTAAAAGTTTCCCTCAATAAAGGAGTACAAAAATATCAAGATGGTAGTATTTAATGAAATTGGTGGAATTATAAGAAATGAAAATATTAAAGATGAATAAGCTCTTTTAAGAGTTTAGGATTCTTTGTTTTTCCAAGGTGTTTCGCCACTTACGCTTTGCCCCAGTACGAATTATATTGCCGCAGAGATTGACGAAAACGTAAAATATTTTATGATCATTAATTTAAACCATTTATTATTGCCACAAGTTTTTCAACATCTTCGATTGCTTTTATCGCATCCGATCTTTTGAAGTTTTTTTGATTGTTATGGATTTTGCTGTTTCTTACATGATATGCTTCTTTTATAGATACCATTAATTCTTCATCTAATTTTTGCTTTCCTATGAATGAAATAACAAACCTAATTTTATCCATTAATTTAACTTTTTTAAAAACTTCATCCAAATTAACATAGCTACCCTTTTCTTTTGACAATTGTTTAGATTTCATTCTTAAACAATCATTTAAAGCAGATTCTACGGATATGAACAATTCAATATATACTAAATCAAAATGATATTCTGTATAATGAATCTTAGCCATTTCTAAATATTTCTTATCAATTTTTGTAGCAGATTTCAAATCGTCCTTTACGAGCATTATATCATCAAAATCTTCGGGTTTTTTTGCAGTTCCAACAATTTCACCAATATCTAAAACAACTAAATCAGTATTATCTGAGTGATCTAACATTTCTCTGATTACTCTAAGTTCTATGTAGTTTCCAAGTTCAGAACTTTTAATTTTGTAGTCGAATTCTATTTTCTTATCATGTAAATCTTCTAATTCATTTTGATTTTCATGTTCAGAATCTTCAAGATTACTTAGAAAAGTATCATAGTATATATCAAAATCCATTAAGAAAATTTCGATATTTTCAATTGGTATGCCTGTAACTTCTGAGATAACACGGTCAATTTCTTTTATTGTAAAATGTGATTTATCAAATCTTTTTTTCACTTCAAATACGGTTGTTCTATACTTACAATTGTATTCTATAACACCTTCTTCCTCTTCAAGATCCGTGTCAATTTCAACTACTTTATCCGATGATAAAAAAATAAAATTAAGTAAAGGGTCATTTTCAATTGGAAGTTCATATTTCCAAGACATTGCTTCAAGTTTGCCTATTAATAAATAACTATAGTCTCCCATTAGAATCAAGAAATGAAATTATTAGTTGAAATAAATTATGTATTAAATATCCAAGTTTTACATGAAAAACGAAACTTATTGAAATTTTGAGTATCTATTTTTCAAGATACATATTACCTATAAATAAAGTGAGAGTGTTGCGTTTTAACCGCACGAAAATCATGTGAATAAAAAGAAATGTTGATACCAAAAACAATAAAACCAATCCCCTCAAACACAAACACATGCCCAAAATCTCACTCCATTCAACCGCCGACCCCCGCGATATAACTAAAGTACTT
>DQIO01000115.1 GCA_020793555.1 Methanosarcinaceae archaeon
ACCTATCAACCCATGCCGCAAAATATCCAATCATGGGATCACCAAAATTCCTGAACCGTTACAATGCAGTAGAAAATAATGAATTGCCAGCCTGTTTTAAGGTTACAAAACACATTTCGGTCGAGTTTGACCAAAATGCATCTCTTGAAGAACTCTGGAATGTCCATGACATGGAGATGGAAAACTATCGGCTGGCGTTCAAAGAAATAAACTCTGGTGTGCGCAGTCAAGAGCTTCCACAAGCTAGATCTTCACTGCTTGATCTCAAAATCGCAATTGCAGACAAGATCCTGCAACATTGCCATTTCTGCGAGCGACGATGCGGCGTGAACCGGAAGGAAGGTGAGGTCGGGTACTGTCGGCTTGGTGAAACATCCCGATATGCATCCGAATTCATGCACATGGGAGAAGAGCCGGAACTGGTGCCGTCGCATACGATATTCCTGACCGGATGCGTGTTCTCCTGCGTCTACTGCCAGAATTGTGACATTTCCACACGTCCTGAAAGTGGTGTTGTGATAGATCCGCAAAAAGTAGGGAGACTTATTGACATGCAGCGAAGTATGGGGGCACGGAATGTGAATTTTGTAACACCTACGCCGCACCCGCATACGATATTAAAAGTCATAAACAAGATTTCAGCGAACACGCCTGTGGTCTGGAACTCTAATATGTACCATTCATTGGAAATCGGCAAACTCCTTGAAGGTGTGATCGATGTATATCTGGCAGATTTCCGGTATGGTAATGATGAATGTGCAAAGCGGTATTCGAATGCGAAAGATTACATGCGCGTGGTTGAGCGGAA
The DNA here is from genome assembly GCA_020793555.1 of Methanosarcinaceae archaeon. Lineage (GTDB taxonomy): Archaea > Halobacteriota > Methanosarcinia > Methanosarcinales > Methanosarcinaceae > Methanovorans. Next base: position 809 of record DQIO01000115.1, read on the forward strand.
CTTTGAGACCGCTTACCGGCAGGCTGAGATAATCCTGCGGCAGCTTGTGATGCCCGGGCATGTTGAATGCTGCACGCGTCCTATCGTTGAGTGGACAGCAGCGCATATTCCCAAAGTTCGGTTCAACCTGATGTTCCAATATACGCCATACTACCGGGCAGCAGAGTTTCCACAGATCAATAGGTATCTCACTCTAAAAGAACGTGAGCGTGCAACCCGGATCGTACAGGATTCAGGGTTGGAAGATGTGCTTCTATGAGTAAAAAAAGTACTGACTCGCTTTCGGAGTCATTATTTATTTTTCTTCAATATCCGCACTTGCATCTCAAGTGCATTTTGATATCCCGGATCGATCTCAAGTACGCGATCAAGGCACTCAAGTACTTCATCAAATTGTTCCAGGTTTTCAAGTACCCTGGCTTTCAAGAACCATATTCCACTATCAAGGAGACTCAATGAAAGTGCTTTATCTATAAATTTTATTGCTTCTGAATCCTTTTCAAGTTTCATCAATGTGTAGCCCATGTTGTACCATGCATTAATATGACTTGGGTTGATCTCCACGATCTTATTATAGCAGTCAAAAGCATCCTCATATTTTCCGAGGGCTGATAGTGAAAATCCTTTATTGTACATGGTTTCTGTATCCGTGGGGTTGCTTTCAAGCACTTTGTTATATAAAAAAATTGCCTCAGTATGCTTGTCAATATATGTAAACGCATACGCTTTGTTATACATTGCCTGAATGTGTTTTGGATTTGTTTCAAGCACTTTGTCATAACAAAAGATAGCGTCTTCAAACATGCCGAGTTTTGAAAGAGAATTGCCTTTATTGTTCCATGCATCTATATTGTTTGGATTGTGCATGAGTTCCTTGTCATAGGAGTAAATCGCCTCTTCGTGCTTATTGAATTTTGCCCAGGCATTGCCTTTTGAGAACCACGATGACTCGACACCGTCACCTGATTCGATGTACATTGTATCCATTTTATTTCCGCAAGACATGCAGAATCTTGAATTGTTTGGGACTTGAACACCGCAGTTTGGACATATCATAATTTTCACTTTCCCATCCTTACGTATATATCACCACGAATATATATATATATTGCTTTTATACAATTTATGTATTATGTTTGCTAATATATGTGTTACTGGATTATTTGCGTTGTGCAGAGTAGATACTTTCGATACGTTGGAGTGTGTCTGCCTCATCAGGTGACTTGTCATCCCTCACATTCACAAGCCTTGGGAAACGAAGTGCAAAACCGGAATCATAATTCGTACTTTTCTGGATCTCCTCGAATGCGATCTCAAATACCACTTCAGGTTTAAGTTCGATCTCCATGCCGGACTCAATAATGATCAGGTTTGAGAATGTATCTGTAAGTTGTGCAAGCTGTTCATCATTAATACCGGTACCGACTTTACCAATGGGCAAAAATCGTCCGGTATCCGGGTCATGGCATGCAAGAGTGTATGAGCCCATATAGTTAGTACGCCTGCCATATCCCCATTCCGCCCCGATCACAACAAGGTCAAGCGTTTCCATAATTGGTTTTTTCTTGAGCCAGTTCTTACCACGCTTGCCGGGTGAATATGATGAATTTGGATTTTTGATCATGATCCCTTCATGACCTGCCTCCAGAGCTTCGTTGTATATCCTGTTCACTTCTTCAGTATCACTTGTCAATATCTGCTCGTCTACTTTGATAGAACCTGTATTTTCAACACAGCCCAAAAGTGCGGCTCTGCGCTCGGTAAGCGGCTTATCGAGAAGATTTTCACCATTGAGGTAAACCAGATCGAACAGTCGTAAGGTCAGTGGGATCTCACGTGCGGTTGTCTCTATATCATATTTTCTGCGGAAACGTTTCAATATCTCCTGGAATGCGCGCGGTCTGCCTGAATCATCAACTGCGAATGCTTCACCATCAAGTATCGCTGAATCAGCTTTTACGTGTTCCCTGACCGCAGAAACAATATCAGGAAGTGACCTGGTCACATTTTCAAGCCGTCTTGAGAATAACGTAATATTGTCGCCGTCTTTGTGTATCTGGACACGCGCACCATCGAATTTCCACTCGATTGCAGCAGTTTCCATTTCACTGACCGCAGTTTCGATCGTTGGCGTGACCTGTGCCAGCATCATTTTAATGGGGCGTTTTAACTCAAGGTTCAATTTTTGAACTTCATCTACGCCACCACGTCTTGCAGTAACTGCAACAAGCCCCATATCATTTGTCAGCATGAATGCGCGCTCAACATCGGATACGGGAACATCAAATGCCTTTGCGATTGCATCTCTCACAATTCCTTCTCCAACACCTATGCGCAGGTCTTCGATTGCAAGCCTTGCGATATATCCGGCTTCTTCAGGAGAGGATGAGTTGAAAAGATATTGTAGATTTTTGATTTTCGTAGTCTGGGAACCTTTTCCGGATACTTTTGATATGTTTTTGAATCTCTCGAACACTTCAAGTATGGAAAGTTCTTGTGTATCCTCAATAAATGATGAAAACGTTGCCTGACCTTTTGACTTACTGTTCAGGGCTTTTGTTGCAGTTTGACCTATGTCACCGGTATCGCGAACAAGCAATTCGATCTCTTTGATAGATATGCCTGCAGCTTTTGAAAGTGCAGCATATAACAGGCTCGTTCCTATTCCCAACTCTTCGGCACTCCATGCCGGAAAAACCTCGCCCATGATAAAATGCGTAACAACCGGAAGTTCATCACAGTTAACATCCTGCAGGAGTTGTGCAACCTGCTCTGTCATATCAAGTGATCCGGGGATGTTCTCGATCGTCCTGCACGCTTGTGCAAATTCTTTGAAACCTGTCATTCACCCTAAAGTTAGTACTATTAATTAATAAACTAATTGATAATATCTTGGTACCAGTCACAATTTGGGGCACACGGCCCTACCCAGTTGAAATATTATCAAGTATTTCTATCAAGTGGTATTCTCCAATTATTTTCAAGACACAGATTCACGTTGACTTACGCAGATTTAAGA
>DQIO01000114.1 GCA_020793555.1 Methanosarcinaceae archaeon
ACTATCTATTTATGAACTATTCAATCTAACGACAACGTTTATGCATAGCTGAATAGTTACCGAATAAGTTATGTCAACAGCGGCTTAAAATACCCCACACACATACGACTTATCTGAAGTGAAAATCATAGAACTTTTCTCATACCTTCTTGAGACAAATATAAAAATGCTGCCACCAACAATCCCATGACAGCAATCACCGCTTCAAATCCGGGAACTCCCTTCACTGTTTGATATGGCAGTTAGGGGAGTTGTCGAGCCCGGACGCGGAAAAATAATGCGAAAGGACTCCGTAAAGCATTGCCAGAGGCATCGGAGTCAACAATCGCCCGGATTCCTAAGTCACGCGGCAGGTTTCGCCAGCGGACAATACGAAGTCACCGCCTCCGCACCAGATATGCGACAGCGACGAGTCCTGCAATCGCGACGAGTGCGCCGAAACCAGGCTCTTCTTCTACAGGCTCTTCACCGGTAGCCGCTTCAGTTGCTGTGTCTGATGCTCCGCCCCATGGAGCAGAGTTTGTAACGGCTTCATCTACTGGTGTATCATCTACTGGTGTATCATCTACTGGTGTATCATCCACTGATCCTGTGGGCGTATCCATGTAATCATCTGCCATCGTTTCAGACTCAGTATTTTCTTCGCTGCCCTCATCTATCACTGGAACTTCCACAAACAGCGATGTATACGGAGTTACGAATTCAAACTCCAGTGAAAGGTCAGTAATCTCGGATACAAGCGCATTAGTCTCACCTTCAACGACCATCCGGTTCATCAGTTCCCGTATCTTCGTATGCGCCCAGAGTTTTGGAACAAAGCTATTATTGGATTCGGAAACGACCGTAAATTTCTCATCGAAACTGCGGCTGCCTGTGCGTGTGACTGCATCGATACTTGAATCAATGTTTCCTGTGCCGGCAGGGTATCTGGCGAGTATGATTGCGTCTGATCCTGCAAAGAGCGTATTGTAGCCTGTGTTCACAATATCGGATGAACTAGAGTATGCGAAGTCCATATCAGATATCACAGGTGTTGATATCATCTCGTAGAATGTGTTCATCCCGGCTTCAGCGTCCTTTTCTGAGTAAAACTGTTCTGCAACCCCGGAGTTTTCAAGGGAGAGCGCCCTTAAGAAGTCATAATTTGCTTCATCCTCTATCCCGAATGCGATCGTGAATATGGACACTCCTGCCTCGTTTGCGGCTTTAACATTCTCTCGGATCACATAAGGAGATGTCACGCCAGTGCTGGGCTCTCCATCGGTAAGAAACACGATTATCGGGACCTTTTCTGAATCCGGACCAAACATGCCGAGTGCTTGCAGCAGTGCAGCGTTGATGTTTGTGCCACCGTTTGCATCCAGTGCAGCAACAAAGTTTGCCGCCTCTGCTTTTGTCCCTGTGTTCGCTTCCATAAGCGTGTCCCTAAACACCATGACATTATCTGCAAAAAAGATCACGTTGAAATAATCATCAGGCGGCAAGTCTGTGATGATGCCTGTGAAGACACGTTTCACCTGCTCGATCTTATCGCCACTCATCGAGCCGGACTTGTCAATCACGAAAATAATCTCCTTATCGAGAGCCGCGGTCCCGAGATCTTCGATCGATGGTGAGAAGATATGCATCAGATAACCCTGCCCACCGGTTTCGTAAAAAAGCATCTCTCCATTTAACGATGTACTGTCAGTTGTAAAGACGATTCTAAGATCCTGGTCAGGAAGTGCCTTCGCACTGTATGTGACCTGTACTTCTGTGGAGGAGACATACTTTGTGCTAGTTCCATCGAGTCCAGGTGTTTCCAAAGAGATGATTCGATTCACTGATGCAACTGTGATATTTACTGAAAGATCAGGAACAATATGTGCCACATCGGTCTCCCGCAGCGACAGTGCATACTCGTACTCACCAAGCGTCTTTTTCACGGGCTGCTCGTAAGTCAGGCGAACGATGATGCTCTGGTAAGGCTCAAAACTTAAAGAATAAGAGAATATGTTCTCTTCCTTCGCCTTCAAGACACCCGCGGTTCTCCCTTCCGAAACTGCCGCTTCAAATCGCTCATCAGCATCTGCTTTCGAGAGCACATCTGCTTTGTACTCGACGCCGTCAATAAAGAAGCTGAAGCCTGAGATAAATGCACCCTCAGGGATTAAGAACCTGAACTCGTCATTTGTTGTAGCATTGTTCGGGTTTGTGATCTTCTCTTCCACGCTTGTTGTCGCATAGCCGTTGTTCACGTCCGCGGTGATGTGCAGGTAGTCGATGGTAGTACCAGTGGCTGCACTTGAGGTATTGGCGAATCCTGTAAATATTGCCATTACAATCAAACAAATGCAAATTCCCCTGAATGTCTTCGATGTTGTTTCCGATAAATAAATTCCACATTTCATTTTTATCCACTCCAATGTATTTTATTCAATATTACTAATCTTTCTTTCTTAATAGTGCCGCTGCAATCAACACCCCGATCACTGCAATCACTGCGATGAATCCGGGTAATCCGAATATCCCGTTAGGGTTAACGGGTGTTACCGGTGGTGCTGATGGTTCCGATCCTGCATCGACAGGCCGCACTCTGATTGGCAATTCGAGCGTGTAATCCTCGGCATTCGCCATATCGTTTGCGAAGTAGTAGATCACCCTCCCTTCTACAGTGAAATTTCCAATCTGGTTTGGCACGATCGCAACTTCGATATTCCTGCCCACGCCCGGCTCAATCTCGTAATCTGATGTAAACTGGCCGGCTCCTGACATGGCAAAACCGGAAGAGGCAACACTCATGCCGGACGGTGGGATTATGATTACCTGAACATGCATCACCGGCTTTGTTATCAGGTTTACAGCTGAGAGCTTGAGCAGGATGTTGCTTCCGATCTCAACATCAGTCCGCTCACCGTGTAGTTTCACACTTGCGTTTTTTGGCGCTGTGGGCAGCAGTCCAGCCGATGCAACGACCGTAAGCGTTGCACTATCCGATCTCGCGGTGTGGTCCCCTCCGCGCTCGTCGGAATACGACACTTTTGCAGGCTCCAGATTAAACGTGCCGCTAAGAGATGGTTTTATTACATACTGAAGCGTCCGTGACTCGTCTGGCTTGAGCAGCGGATATTCTGCATGTACAGAACCGCTCACAAGCGTGAAACCTGAAGGGACGGAATCCGTAACCACGATATCCCTGATCTCACCGGTTCCGGTTGCTCCTGCATTTCTCACAGTCACTGTTACCGTCGTCGTGTCCCCTTCTTCAATCGTATGCGGCGAGGGTACTTTTGTTACAGAGAGTGCTGTTGCAGGGTATATTTCAACCCAAAGCGCCCCCGCGTTGTTGTCGTACCCGCCACGTTCGCCTGTCGTGAGGCAGTCTAAAATGCTGAACCGAATCTTCCCCCCATCGCCTGTGCGATAGTATATGTATGTGTGATTCTCAACATTACTTATTGCTGCCTCTGCCGGTTCACCATTAAACTCGATTGAGTTGAACGGTTGGGTATACTCATTTTCCCCACCCATGCGAAACTTAGCATCTGCCCAGCCCCAGTCCACATCTCTCCTGAACTGAAAGACGCCGGATACCACGATTCTATATTCACGGTCTTCCTCAAGGATTATGGATGATTCGACCGATGATCCGGTGTCTTTTGGCCCGATAGCCTGAACCTGCATCGTATCGAGTGGGAGTTCGGTGGATGCGGATACTTGTGTTACTAATATGATAAGCAGTAGTATGATGCTGCTAAGAGCTACTACCGGTATTCGATATCTACTATGCATTTTTCATAACCTCTCTTATTGCAAGCAGATTCAGACGTGATTGCGGTTT
>DQIO01000113.1 GCA_020793555.1 Methanosarcinaceae archaeon
AACGCCTCCCCTGTATTGCGATATGTTTGTGATGTTCCGCCTGTAGAATTCATCTGATGTTCTCCTCTATTCTTAAATTATAAATATAACTATAACTATAATTATTACTGTTAATTTTACTGTGCCATTTCTTCAAAATATGCTTTTATGATATTATCATATCCTTCCGGCAGGCTTTCGTAATAGGCCTGTGATGAGATTATGTTAATATCATATGCGGATGAGCGTTCAAATTCCTCTTCTCGAATTTCGCCTTCTGTGCGGTCTGTAAATCCAATGCCTGCACCCGGTGGAAGCGTGAGGTCGATCTCCTCTCCTTCGATCACTATTATCGCAGGCTCACCAAAGAGATTTTCGCTGCCGCCTTCATCACCTTCCGTATCTTCTCCGCTTTCTGGCAGTAATCCTTCAGTTTCCTCTTCTTCCTGTGATGATGGAATTGGCAGGTCTTCAATTATCTGGATCAAATCTTCAGGTGTTACTTCTGTGCGATAATCTGAGATCGTCACATAGGTAAAAAATGATGATGTGGCTACAAGTGCGAGTATACCAAATGCAAGTCTTTTTTTGTTCAGGAATGACGATGACCTGACCGATTTGGTGTCGGACATGACATTGTTTAGAAGATTGTCAATAATGATGTTGCTGCTTTTGTGGTTATCATAAGCAGTCCTGAGTCGCTCATAAAGAATGGGATATTTATCTTCAACAAGATTAATGGCATTTGACTTTTTGTCGCGTATGTGCAGGATTATGGTGATAATAAGTGAAAGGATGACCGAGACAACTGCCAATCCGAGTGTTTCAAATGGAATTGAATAGTCAATTAACTGATAGGTCGAACCTGTATAGAGTTCAAAAGTGCTGATCATGGAAAATATAGTCTCCATGTTAAATATGAAAAATAGTGTATAAAATATCAAAGAAATTGCAGCAAAATCTAATAAGATATAGATACGCCGATACCTTTTGAGCGCAGACTTTTGCTTTTTCACAAATTTTTCAATATCCATAATGGAACACCGTTTTCATTGACTACTGCCTAATAATATTTGAATTGCATATTGGATATGACCCGAGCATTTTCAACATTCCAACATTTGAAGTTATATTATCGAGAGCATCTTTTATATTTGCATCGTCGATGTGTCCTGCAAAGTCAATATAGAATATGTAATCCCCAAGTTCACGCTTTGAAGGACGCGACTCGATTCGGGTCATGTTTATTTCGCGTTTTGCAAACTCGCCGATGAGTTCGTAAAGGGCACCGGGTCTGTCTTTTTTAAGGTACACTATAATAGATGTCTTGAAATTATCTTTTTGAGGGGATGTTGTTGCTACTGCTGTTTTTTCCATTCCTTCATAATGTGCTTCTATGACAATAAACCGCGTGTGGTTCTCTTTGCGATCCTGAATGTTTGGTATGAGTATATCGAGCCCGTACATCTGTGCGGATTCGCGTGATGCGATCGCAGCCATTTCCTCGAATTCATTTGCAAGTTTTGCGGCATGGGATGTACTGCCGGTCGTCCTAATCTCAGCGTTCCCAAAATGTGTTTTTATGAATTGGCGGCACTGTGCAAGTGCCTGTGGGTGAGATAGAATTACCCTTATGTCAGAGATTGCACCTTTTGACAATAGGCAGTGTTCTATTGGTACTACTATCTCGCCGATGATGTTGAGATCATTCTCAAGCAGCATGTCAAGTGTGATACCTACGGAGCCTTCTATGGAGTTTTCAATTGGAACTACTCCGATGTCAACGGTCCTGTCAACAATTGCAGAAATTGTGTCCGGTATGTCGTCGTAATATTCCAGTGAAACCTCATTTTTGGTGTCCTGTTCAGATATCCACTGTTTTGCCGCTTTTTCAGAATACGAACCCTTTGGTCCGAGTACGCCCATGTTCATAAACCTTAAATGGTCGGCTCTTTAAAATAATTTGTGATAATGGAATTGGAAATTGCATCATAGTTTTGGCATCATCCGCCATCGGCTTTGTGTGTAAAGTACATCCTGTGTAAAAAGTCGGGATATATTACGATTTTTAAAACAAAGCCATTAAGATATGCAATTACAATTCGTCACTGACCCCGGACTGCTTCGCAAAGTCCGAGACATCAAAAAATAATATCGGGAAGTGAAGAAACAAAAGGACTAACTAATTTTGATTATTTGGATGATTAAAATAAAATTAATTTACAATTGTAGATATATTAATTGGAGTAAGTTTATTTTTACTTACAACAATTGGCTTATCACCATTTGCTACTACAATTTCAAACATCATTTTGATATTATTAGGCTGATTTATACATACAATTGTCTTATTTGAACTATCTATTCTAGCAAGAAATTGTTGTGCAAAAGAACGACTAATTGTTTGTACTCCACTAAAATCCAACATTATTTCATTAGATTTATACGTATCCAGTTTATCAAAAAAATAATTTGCAGAATCTCTTAAAGATAAATGATTTTCTAATTTTATCTCTTTTCTATTTGCTTCTATATTTTTCATGACAACTATCACCTCTTATGAAATATAATTATATATTTGTACTTTATTTGTTGGGCATGGAATTCTTACTGTGATTAGCGTACCATTCAAAATATATAATCCTTCTGTATTATAAAGATTCTCATCGTCTCTATTTTTATACAATGCACCGTTTCTTGAAACTAAAAAAAACTCAGCTCCACAACCATTTACATATAAATTCGTTGTATCTGGGAGACCATAACCTCGATTCCCATCAATTTTTGTGGATTTTCCGTTTATTGCTGCTGTAATTGCGTCACAATCATTTTTGTAGTCTATCCCATGTTTTTCAAAAGAGCAAGGGATGGACATTCCATCATCCATAATAGTGATTTCAACAAATCCTTTTGTGTCGTATCTCTGTGCCATAAATGCTGCGAAATTAAACTGTGAATGCTGATAAATGTTATCAATTAATTCAGTAATCATGAAACGAAAAGCACTTTCATCACCATACTCAATCCCATTGTTATGGTGGTCACATAACTGGTCAATGTCATCATCTGTCTCTGAACGATTAAATGACAAACGGTGAATTGGAAGATAACTTGAACTTTGTTGGTGATGCCTATTTTCTATTATTGACATGTAGTTTGCCACCTGTGATGGGGGTGGAACATAGCGCATATCGTTGTGTTCTTTTTTGAATAATATTAAAGGAAGTAGACATGTTGGATGTATAAAATTGCAGGCAGAAATGTCTAGGTTGTTTGTTGCAAGCGCATTTTTACGAATATTACAGAAATTAATATATTCATTCAATATTGTAGGACACATGAAAACAAAATAAGGTTGTATTCGTTATAAGATTTGTTATTATACAGATAATCCGTAACACACATGTTTTTTGTTTAATTATATACTACTTAACAGAAATAACATTAATAACTATCCCCGTACTAAATAGTACAGGGTCTTCATATACTTAAATAAAACGATTTCTTGCTTTGAATCCTGAGGTGATTTCCAACCCTTGCCCAAATCCCGTAGTGTAGGACTTTGTGTATAAAGTACGTCCTGTGTAAAAAGTAAAGAGTCTGTGTATAAAGTCGGGGCATAATTCGACTTTATACTCAAAGCCTCTGCCACCATAATTTATTAATAAGAATATCTCTTTTAGCACTTTGTTACGATTTTGAAAAACTGTATTATGAATACGGCTAAATACCGCACACACGTATCTGCACACATATATCGTAGTTCTAAAAAAGGTGTTATAAAAATGCACATCCCTGATGGTTTGATCCCTTTCCCACAGTATATCATCTATTGGA
>DQIO01000112.1 GCA_020793555.1 Methanosarcinaceae archaeon
ATCGGCGAGGGAGTGCCCCTCCCTCGCAAGTTTATCGAATGGAAAGGTATAATAGCACGTTAATCAGCGTCTTGAAAATGATTGGAGAATGGGATCATATCAGATTATACATTGGCGACATAATACAATTGACACGACACTAGAATATATCTTCCAAGATATTTACGTTCCTGTAAAATTATTCCACTTATTGCGTGACTTTGAAATATATTAAAAAACAAGTCCTACATCTATCGTTTTATATTGCTGCCCGAATTTTTTGATATATGTTTTGAGCAGTTCATCAAAGTGTTTGAACACCTTACATCTAAACAATTGAAGTCTGTGTTAATGAAAAGTTTTAAATACCATTCAGTACAATCACAAGTATAACGTGTACATGAACAACATTTATCTGTTCATTACACATGGAGGAATGGTATGAATATGAAAACACTTATTGCAATATGCATTGTGTGCTTGTGTGTGGCAGTTATGCCTTCGATGGCACAAGAAAACAACACAACAGCAAATGAAACGAATGTTACGGAAACGCCTACGATCGAACAGATACCAGAAGAAAATACTACCGAAACTGTAGTGTCCGAAACTGTAGTGTCCGAAACTGTAGTGTCCGAAACTGTAGTGTCCGAACCTGCTGAAGCGAAGTTCAGGGTAGGTCCCACCGTTACACTGCGTCCTGTTAACGACGTAATCGACAAGTCTCAGGATGGTCTGGTCGAGCTATACATAAACAACCCATCACTCAACGATGTAACACTGACTGCTGATGTTCAGATCAGCGTGCCATCCGGGATCCATGTATATGGAGAAGGGTTTGGATATGGTGGAGCAGCCGGAACGGTTGCCGGAAAGTTCGAAGTACCACCAGGAACCGTCAGAACGATCCATCTTAACATTAAGAGTGAGAAGACCGGTGACTTCACTGTCCACTTCACAGGATTGTATTGGCCAGGCGATGATAAGGATGCCTACCAGCAGATCTCACTGACACACCCGCTTACAGTGAACGAACCTTCAGTAAATCCAACTGATTCGAAACCAGTTGATGAATCTAATCAGGAAGAGTCAAATCCACTCCCATTGCCATCTGGATTCCTTGCAGTAATTGCACTTGCTTTTGTGGCATTGGTGATTAGAAAGTCCTCATGATTGATTTACAGGGATATTTGTCAATAATGAGTAAATCATGAAAGAAAACTGAGAGGAAACGAGGATGAATACAAAGATACTCATTACGGTATGCATTCTATGCATGTATCTGGTTGTTGTGCCAGCGATGGCTCAAGAGAACGATACAGCCTTGAATGAAACGGAAGGTGTGGTTAGCACACCTTCCACCGAACAAACCGCAGTGACGATTGCAGAACCGGTCGAAGCAAAGTTTAGGGTTGGTCCCACGATAACACTGCGCCCGGTAAACGACGTGATCAATAAGTCTCAGGACGGACTTATTGAACTGTATATGAACAATCCCTCTGTCAATGATGTAACCTTGACTGCTGATGTTCAGATCAGCGTGCCATCAGGAATTCACGTTTATGGGGAAGGGTTTGGATATGGTGCTGCAGCCGGAACAGTTGCCGGAAAGTTCGAATTACCACCGGGAACCGTCAGAACGATCCATCTTAACATTAAGAGTGAGAATGCCGGTACTTTTACTGTGCATTTCACTGGATTGTACTGGCCCGGCGATGATAAGGATGCTTTCCAGCAGATCTCACTGACGCATCCGTTAACAGTGAATGAACCATCACCCAATCCAATGGATTCAGAACCAACTGCTGGAAGTGGAACTAAAGAACTCCCGTACTCCTATATTATTATGGGGATTCTAGCAGTAATCGCAATTGCGGTGATAGTCCGAAAACCTCCAAAGACTGAAGTAATTATTGAGGAAGAGGAGTAGACCGATAGATGAGAAAAATCAAGGTGGGTATCGAAGGAAACGGAACTGTCAGGATCAAACTGAAGAAAAAAAAGAAGGTTGATCGTGGGGACGTGACGTCGATGGGGGGAGCACCCCCGCTGTCCTTTGCCACCACTCCTAATGCTGCCGGAAGGCAGGGTTTTTCGATTCCCCGCCATATTATCAACCAGATGGAGATTCGGGTGGAGTCTATTTTCCGTCCAAAGGAACCAGACGTTGAGGTGGTTTATGCACTTACGGGTTTTGGCACAAGCGTTGATAATCTCCATAAATTTTCATCTAATGAGGTGGTCGCTCATGCCACACCGAATATGATCTCATACGCTGCTGAAAAGATGGTTGAGCATATCAGGGCTGAGCGCGTTGAGATGCCAAATCTCATCGTGCATATCCACAGCCACCCACTGGGTGCACCTGCTCTATCTGATGTGGATAAGGAGTCCATGCTAAAGGTTGCTGCACGGATCAGGGAGATGGTGCCAGATGTAGCTGTGCTTTTTGGTGTACATGCTGTGGGAAGTGAAGAGCGCCGTGCGCGAATACCGGCAGAGCGTGTAGCTGAGAACCGGTTACGGTGGAGTAGTATTACCAGGGTGCATGAGGTGGCGTTTTTTGATGAGTATGCAAAGCCGGTCGAGGTGAGTATTTATGAATAGATCAGAGAGTATCGAAAAACTTGCGGGGCTTCTTTCGGCAGATGAGTATGGGGATGTGATTGCAGAGATACTTGTCGAGATACTTGCTGAGAATCGTAAGCGAAATATTTTTGTCGTTAAACTTCAGGATCTGAAAAATGAGGTGAAAGCAATCGATCAGGAGATCAGGTTTACCCCAATGGAGCAAAGCGTGCTCGATTTCGTTCTCGCAACGAAACAGCCGCTCTCGACAGCTGAAGTATCTGAGGGGATGGGCGCGAAATATCCGAGTCTGCGACATCGAACGCATGCGTCGAGTGTGCTAAATTCACTGGTATCGAAAGGATCACTTGGAAAGATTAAAATGGGTAAGAGTTTTTATTTCACATCACCGGTAGAAGCGTTGCTAGAATGTCTTAAGCAGCGGGGTGAAGATATGGATGACTGTTCACCTGTCAGGATCGCAGAAGAAACGGGAATGCCGCTTGCTGTGGTGCTGGATGGGATCGGCGGGTTGCTTGGGGCGGAATGAATATGGATTTCAAAGGTGGTAGAATGGTGAAGGTGAGACTGATCATTGGGATATTGATTATAATCGGAGTGGTGACTGGAACGATTGTTGGTGTGCATGCTCAGGAAGATGGACTTGTGGCTGAGTGGCATTTTGATGAGGGGGAAGGGAATGTTTTGAAGGATAGTTCCGGGAATGGGAATGATGGAACTATTTATGGGGCGACCTGGGTTGATGGGAAATATGGGAAGGCGTTGAGTTTCGATGGTGTGGATGATTATGTTGAAGTTCCTGATTCGATGAGTTTAGACCTTATACAGGAAACATCCGTTGAAATGTGGATAAAATCGTCAAATGTGAATAAAAGATATCCAAATATATTTAACAAGGGAACTCCGCATGATTTATCGTATACCTTAAGACTCTATGATGTATATGCCGAACCGTGCTTCCAAATAAATACATCAAATGGTTACATTCATGCACGCTCATCAGAGACTTTGATGAATAACAAATGGTATCATTTAGTGGGAACATATGATGGTTCTTCTATAAAACTTTTTGTTGACGGTAAACTCAAAGTGGAAGATAGCTGCAGTGGAAATATTGTAAAAAATAATCATGCATTAGTGATGGGGACCGCATCGGCAGAAAAGGGATACGAATATCCGGGTTTAATCGACGAAGTCCGCATCTACAACCGCGCTTTAACTGCAGAAGAAATCAAAGAAC
>DQIO01000111.1 GCA_020793555.1 Methanosarcinaceae archaeon
TATTATTCACGGAAAAAATAAAAAAAGCAAAAACCATGCGATTTCAATTTTCCAAACAAAAATTGGGTAAAATCGCAAAGGAGTTGGGGCGCAAGATATCGAATTTGATTTTCAAGTAGGAAACTCGGATTTAAAGACAAAGAAGATGATAGCCATACTTTGCAAAAGGGACAATCAATTGACCTTAACGATGATCTTGTGCTTATTGGAAAGAGTATCTATGTTCAAAACAGTTGTGTAAATTTATCTTTGACTAGGTCTGGAGAGAATATCGATAATAAAGTTGTTTCGCAAAAGAGCCTTTGCACTTTTATATTGAATGAAATCGGGAATGAAAAAGATGTGCCTATGGTGGTAACTTATGTTGATAAAATATTTGCTGGTACGGCAACTACTGGTGTGAAATTAGCCAATACATGGGCTGTATCTTTCGATGTTGAGACAATTGAATGATCCATTGATGTGTCAGGTCATTAGAAACCAGATCTGACTATCCCTGATCTTCAATAGATTGCCCCTTACTTTTTTAGAATGTTTTACAGCTGTTTAGTGACGGAATTATACCTATTCCGATTCATATATAATCTATAAAAGCCCATAATTATCGATAACAATGGTTGTTGATGTTGACATATGCGGCTTGAAAATCGGTGATGAGCACCCTGTACGATTAATGGGTGCCATAAACCTTAGCCGCGAATCTTTTTATAAAGCGTCTGTTGCAGACAATAACTCTATTCTCAATGTGGCACACCGCATGGTAGATGAGGGTGCGACCATCCTTGACGTTGGAGCACGTTCAACTTGGCCACTTGCAAAACCTATTACCAAAGAGCAGGAACTGCAAAGACTGCTGCCTGCGCTTGAGATATTGCAGGATAATGTGGATGCACTCATATCTGTTGATACGATGTTCTCTGACATTGCAGAGAAATCGCTCAAATTGGGCGTGGATGTCATAAATGATGTATCCGGCTTTACCGCAGATGATAAAATGGTCGATATAGTAGCAGACCACGGCTGTCCTGCTGTGGTGATGGCATCCAACAAGGTGACAGGTGACCCGATCGGCATGGATGCGATCATGGAATCTCTGGATGCGATCATCAAAAAGGCACAAAGCCGTGGGATTGGGGATGGACAGTTGATACTTGATCCTTCCATTGGCAAGTGGGTCGCCGAAAAAGAACCGATATACGATCTTGAGACTATCGAACAGTTCGAGCGGCTCAATGTATTTGAAAGACCACTTCTTGCTGCAATATCGCGCAAATCAGTTATAGGCACGGTGCTTGGCAAACCTGCTGAAGACCG
Source organism: Methanosarcinaceae archaeon (assembly GCA_020793555.1). Classification (GTDB taxonomy): domain Archaea; phylum Halobacteriota; class Methanosarcinia; order Methanosarcinales; family Methanosarcinaceae; genus Methanovorans. Next base: position 1,315 of record DQIO01000111.1, read on the forward strand.
GCTTTTTGGTTCCCTTGCAGCGACAGCGGTCGTGGTCAGCAAGGGTGCACACATCATCAGGACACATGATGTTGCGCAAACACTTGATGTTGTAAGGGTCGCGGGTGCAATACGCAGCCGCCGTCCTATTGTCAAAGATGGGGACTTTGAGGTGTCGGTACTGGATATCACTCATCCTTCGGATGCAGTCGTGGCAATGCGCAAAGTCGGTTCAACTGAAACGGGCTGTCATGTGATGAAGAACAAGACCGTGAACCGCGTTTTGCGTATCAAGAATATCACAACCACAGAAGCCCTGATAGTCAAACAGGAAATACTCTCACGCGGCGGTGACGCTGCACTTGCGCGCGATGCAGTGTCGCATGAATCCGAAAAAACCGATGTGATCATTACAGGCACTTTGCTTCAGATGGAGCGTCTTATCAGCAAACTTGAAAGACAGGCTCGCAGTTTGCCGCTGATATCGAAGATGATAAGGGATACGCTTGATCTTCAGATGGATGTGGAATACCGTTATTCGAGGGAATATTAATATGATAATCTCATCAGCCAAACCTTTTGAGGAGATTCTGGTATCGCTTGAGGGTGAAAATGATATATTCGTGGTCGGCTGCAATGTATGCGCTGCTAAACTGCATCTTGGGGGCGAACCTGAAGTGCTTGCTATGTGTGAGCGTCTCAGGGCTGCCGGCAAGAATGTTGTTGGATGGGTACTGCCAACAGCAGCGTGCAGTGTGAGTTCATGGGAATCACTGGTTGAGAAAAATGAGAGTATAAAAGATGCGCGTGCGATCCTTGTTATGGGGTGTGGAAGTGGCACATCTGTTATTGCATCGGTGGTGGATGTTCCTGTTTATTCTTCCAATAATACCACATCACTTGGTGGACTAAGTCATGGTGTCGTCTTGCATGACCAGTGTGCTATGTGTGGAAAGTGTACCATTGCTGATTTTGGAGGCGTATGTCCAAATACACAATGTGCGAAGGGGCTGTTAAACGGACCCTGTGGCGGCTCAATGGATGGGAAGTGCGAGGTTAACAGGGAAATGGATTGTGCATGGGAACTTATTTACAAGAGGCTTAAAACGATTGGACGGCTTGACCTGCTGGATGAGGTGCATGAGCCGAAGGACCATTCAGTTTGACATGTCTACACAATTACTTCTTCCATTGTCACAATTCCTTTTCGGGTCTTTAGGTAAATTCCCTTTTCTTTAAACATTTTCCAAAAATTTATTTTACCATGGTGAGCCAGATAAAGTTCTTTTACATACGTGTTCCATTCTCCCTTTTCTACAAGGCTCCTTAGTTTGAAAACACAATTTGCAGCCCTTTTATATGCAAAATTGTTCTTTTCTTCGACCAATGATTCTGCAAGTTCCTTATAGCTCTCCCCTACATCTTCCTTGAAATCATCTCGTAGGTAATCAAGCAATTTAATCCGTTCTGACGTATCAAAGAAATACCCCGTTTTTTTGTCAATCAAGTTGTTGTGCAAGAGATGTTTATCACCCAATTCGATTCCCACATCCACGCAAATACCAAAATAAGTGAATGAATAACAGATATCAAACAGAGAACGTATCAGTTTTTCCACCCCATTTTTTCTCTCACATTTTATAAGAGAATCAAGGATGTACTTGCAAGTCCATGGATCGCAAACAAATGGTTCATTTTCCGCCTTGTTGCCTGTATGTTCCTCAAATATTGTTACTACTTTGTCGTATGCCCCATTTTCATGATAATAATTTATCAAACTGAAATAAAAATCTTCACTTTGAGCAAATTCGATTGCTTCATCCTTATCAATACGCAGATATTGGTTAAACCTGATTGATTCACCCATTGAATTTTCAGATTTGATAAAATCCTTAGCCTTTTCCGTGAGACTGGCGTTAATTAAAAAATCAATATAACTAAAGTCATTCAAATATTTACTGATATGTTCATAATAATCTTTTAGCCTGACCGCATTATCCGGCGCAATCATTCTATCGAAAAATGGTACGATCATGTTGTAATCATCTTCATGTTCCAGATACTCTAATTTCTCAAAATCCCCGTCCTCTAAATCTTTCATACAAAACGCATCGCACAGATTTTCAAAAATTTCATCCCCAAATTGGTCATCTGAATAATCTTCATAAAAAGATCCGTATGTTTCAGCATTATTAACTAAAAATTTAAGTGTATAAAATATCTGCTCTTTTGAAATGAGATCTTCATTTATTTTTATAAATCTTGCAAAGTTATCCGCAAAATCCGAATATGCATAATTGTGTTCAATCTCATGTAATTTCGATCTTAATTCATTGTCCAGTGCCTGCATGACTTTATCACCTGTAGCCACATCACCAGATATGACAGGTGTTAGATACAAAAAGTTTTCTGGATATACGCTTACAAGTTTGTTTATTATCTTCAACAATTCATCCTTGCCCATATCTTCGAATTTGCTCATGATAGCGTCCCCATCTATGTATC